>JAIUNH010000043.1 GCA_020161965.1 Pseudomonadota bacterium | reverse complement strand
AACGCGCTAGGCCGAATTCGCCCGTCCTTGACATGGTAGGGGTCACAGGTTCAATCCCTGTAGCGCCCACCATCCGGACCTCCTGAAAATCGTCGTTTGTGGGCGCTCAAGCGCGCGGGCCACGCGCGATCTCGTCGAGCATCATTGCCAGGTGGTCACGCAGCGCTTCGCTCGCCGCGGGGATGTCGCGCTGGCGAAGTAGATCGAGCGTCCGCCGATTGCGCGCTATTTGTGCCGTACGCTGTGCCGGTGTGGCGTTGAGCGCGGCCAAGCGGCCCCAGCCGGCGCGCGCGCGCGCTTCGACGATACGCTCGAAGATCGACACCAACAGCGGATTGCGCGTCGCGCGGGTCATTTCCAGATGGAAGCCGTAACCGCCTTCGCGGAATTCCTGCTGCGTAGCGGCGTTCGCCATTCGGTCGAGTTGGCGTTCCATCGCGGCGAAATCGTCGTCGGTCGCGCGCGCGACAATGAGCGGTACGAGGCCTGGTTCGAACGCCCAGCGCGCCTCCATCACATCCTGCGGGCTCGCTTGCGGATTGGCCGGTGTGGGTTGCGGCTGGGGTTTCGCGCGTACGCGGCTGCCCGCACGCCCGATGCCGCGCTCGATTTTTCCTTCCGCCGCTAAGCGCTGCAACGCGCGGCGCACGGCGGTGCGCGGCGCACCGAGATCGGTCGACAATTTGCGTTCCGACGCCAGACGCTGGCCGGGACCGACTTCACCATCGCGGATCGCAATCAGCAACGCGTCGTAGATCCGGTCGGTTTCCTCGACCGGGCCGGCGACGTCGGCGAGCGGGGCGGGGCCACGCGGCATCTCAATTGATCTCCGGCTCGGGCGAGGCTGGGCCATGGCCCAGCACGTCGAGATCGGCACCACGATCCGCCTGTTCGACGCGATCGGTATAGATCTTCGCCCAGCCGCGCGCATGTTTGGGCTCGGGGGCGCGCCATGCCGCGCGGCGCCGATCGAGTTCGGCCGCATCGACACGCAGCGAGATCGTCCGCGTTTCGGCATCCAGTTCGATCATGTCGCCGTCGTGGATCAGTGCCAGCGGCCCGCCGATCGCGGCTTCGGGGGCCGCATGCAGCACGACCGTGCCGAAATGCGTGCCGCTCATCCGCGCGTCGGACAAGCGCACGATATCGCGCACACCGCGTTCGAGAAGTTTTTTGGGTACCTGCATCATGCCCCATTCGGGCATGCCGGGCGCGCCCTTGGGCCCGCAATTGCGCAGTACCAGCACCGTATTCTCGTCGGCCGGCAGATCGGGCGTGTCGATACGCGCGGCGAAATCCGCCCAGCCTTCGAAGACGAGGGCGGGGCCGGCGTGTTTCAACAGCTCGGGCGAGGCGGCGGACACTTTCAGCACGGCTCCATCGGGGGCGAGATTGCCCCGCAGAATGGCGAGGCCGCCCGAGTCGCGCAAAGGTCGGTTGCGTGGGCGGATAACGTCGTCGCTCCAAACAGGCGCATCGGCGATTTCGGCACCCAGCGTGCGGCCGCTGATGGTCATCGCATCGAGATCGAGCAGATCGGTAAGGCGCGAAAGCAGGCCACGCATGCCGCCCGCTTCGAAGAAATCCTCCATCAAGAAACGGCCGGAGGGCCGCATATCGGCGAGCACGGGCACTTTTCGCGACAATCTGTCGAAATCGTCGAGGCCGAGATCGAGCCCGGCGCGGCGCGCGAGTGCGATCAGATGGATCACGGCGTTGGTGGAGCCGCCCAACGCCATCAGCGTGACGATCGCGTTATGGAAGGCGGCTTTGGTCGTCAGCCGGTCGGGGCGGAAATCTTCGCGGATCAATTCGACCGCGCGCCGCCCGACGCGCACCGCCATATGGCGATGGCGGCTATCGGGGGCGGGGATGGAACTCGCCCCCGTCGGCGACCAGCCCATCGCATCGGCAAGGGCGGTCATCGTCGACGCGGTGCCCATCGTCATGCAATGGCCGGGGGAACGTGCGCCCGCTTCCTCCAGCGTCGCGAATTCGGCGTCGGACATGAGCCCAGCCTTCCAATCGAGGAAAGCCTTCGCCGTATCGGTGCCGCTGCCCATCGCCTGGCCGCGCCAGCGCCCGGTCAGCATCGGGCCCGACGGCAGGAAGATCGACGGCAAGCCCATCGAGATCGCGCCGAGCAAAAGCCCCGGCATCGTCTTGTCGCAGCCGCCCATCAGCACGGCGCCATCGACCGGATGGCAGCGCAGGCTTTCCTCGGTCTGGATGGCGAGTAGGCTGCGATAGAGCATCGCCGTCGGTTTGACGAAAGGCTCGCCCAGCGCCATCACCGGAATCTCAACCGGGAAACCGCCGGCTTCCCACACGCCGCGCTTCACGTCTTCCGCGCGTTCGCGGAAATGGGCGTGGCAGGGATTGAGATCGCTCCACGTCGACAGGATTGCGACGACGGGTTTGCCGGCGAAATCCTGCCGTTCGAAGCCGCCCTGAAGGATACGCTGACGATGGGTGTGGCCCATCCGCGTGGGCGCTTCGAACCAGCGCGCGGAGCGTAGTTTGGTCATCGCTTTCAGGCCGCCGCGCGCGCGGTTTCGCGCATTAGATCGCTCCACACGGCGTCCAACTCGGCCACATCGTGCGGATCGAGCGTCGGATTGCCGTCGCGATGGCGAGGATGCCCGATGATTCCGCGCTTGACCAGAATGTGCTTCGTGATCGGCGTGCGATAGGCGCTGCCGAGATTGAGCAGCGGCAGCAGCGCACGGAAATAATGCCGCGCTTGTTCATGGCGCCCGGCGAGAATGGCGTTGTAAAGCGCGACGTGCAGTTCCGGCACCTCGCAGGCCGGCATCGAACCCGCCGCACCCCGTGCCAATTCGTCGAGCACGAAACGTCCGCCCGCCCCGCCGAACACGCCGGCCAGACCCGGCACACCCTCGATCAACGCGGAGATACGTTGGCCGCACGGCACGACTTCTTCCTTCACATAGGCGATCGCCGGCAAGCGGCGGCAGATCTCGCGCACCGTATCGATCGACAACGACGAGCCGAGCGGCGGCGGCGCGTTCTGCATGATGACCGGCAATGCGACGCCGCCCAGTGCCGCGCGGAAAAAGGCCTCGACGCTGTCGGCCTTGTCGCCGGCTGAGCGCGGCGCCATCAGCATGACGGCATCGGCGCCCAGCTCGGCGGCTTGGCGCGCGTGTGCTGCCGAACGTTCCGGCGTTTCGTCGGAAATGCCGACGACGAAGGCGAGCTTTCCTTTTGCCGCTTTCGCCGCCGTCGCGACGGCATCGTGCCGTTCTTGTGCGGCAAGCGTGGCGAATTCGCTGGCGATGGCGGGATAGACCGCGCCATGCGCGCCGCCCTTCGCGATGTGGTCGACGACCCGGACCAAAGCGGCGTGATCGACGGCGTTGTCGGTGGTGAACGGTGTCGTGACGATCGGAAACACGCCAGACAGGGGAGATTTCGCTTCGCGGGACATTCCTCACTCCGGGTCGTAATGGTTCACAAATGGTTTATTATTGACATCACTTTGCATCAATGGCCTAGTATTGGTCAACAACGAACGTGAATTGGTCCAGAAGCAGGATCGGTGGGAGTGAGACAATGGCGGCGGTGGTGCTGAAGGGAATTCGCAAGAGCTTCGGCAAAGTCGAAGTCGTGCGCGGCATCGACCTTTCGATCGAAGCGGGGGAGTTTTGCGTACTGCTCGGGCCGTCGGGCTGCGGGAAGTCGACGCTGCTGCGCATGATCGCGGGTCTTGAAGACGTCGACGAAGGCCACATCGAAATCGGCGGACGCGACGTGACCGATCTGGAACCCAATGATCGCGACCTCGCGATGGTGTTCCAAAGCTACGCGCTCTATCCGCACATGACCGTACGCGACAATATGGGGTTCGCGCTGAAACTCGCCGGCCGGCCGCGCGCCGAGATCGATGAAGCGGTTTCGCGCGCGGCGCGCATTCTCGGCCTCGACGAATTGCTGCATCGCTTTCCGAAGGAACTTTCGGGCGGGCAGCGTCAGCGCGTGGCGATGGGCCGCGCGATCGTACGCGATCCGGCGGTTTTCCTGTTCGACGAACCGCTATCCAATCTCGACGCCAAGCTGCGCGTGCAGATGCGCGTGGAGATCGGGCGTTTGCACCATCGCCTGGGCAACACGGCGATCTACGTCACGCACGACCAGACCGAAGCGATGACGATGGCCGACCGGATCGTCGTGATGAACGCAGGCCGCATCGAGCAGGTCGGCGCGCCGCTGGAAGTCTACGACAATCCGGCCAACGTCTTCGTCGCGCAGTTCATCGGCTCGCCCGCGATGAACTTCCTCGATGGGAAATTCGATGCGACCGGCGGTGTGCCCAAAATCGTGGGGCAAGGGTTCGAGTTACGCCTGGGCGCACAAGGCCCGGCGATCGAAACCGGTCGGCCATTGCGCGTCGGGATCCGGCCCGAAGATCTGTCGCTGGCCCCGGGGGCGGGCAATCTGGATGGCCGCGTGACGCTGACCGAACCGCTGGGCCGCGAGATGTTGGTCTATGCCGAGATCGGTGGTGCGGAAATCTGCGTGACGCTCAGCGGGCGCGACGAACCGCAGCCGGGCGATGTGCTGCCGCTGGCCGTGGCGCCGGGCAAAGCGCATCTGTTCGATGCGGGCACGGGAATGCGCGTGCGATGAACGCGTTGATCGCATCGATGTTCGCCCTCGACGGGCGGCGCGCATTGGTGACCGGTGCGAGTCGCGGCATTGGCCGCGCGATCGCCGAGACATTCGCGGCGGCGGGTGCGGATGTCGCCGTGCATTATCACGCGCGCGCGGATCTCGCCGATCAAGTCGTGGTGCATGTCGCAAGGCAGGGCCGGCGCGCCGTGGCGCTCCAAGCCGATTTGGTCGCGACGGGGGCGGGGGTCGATTTGTACCGCCGCGCACGCGAAGCGTTGGGTGGCATCGATATCGTCGTGTTTAACGCGGCCGAGCAGCGCCGCCAGGATTTCGATGCGGTCGATGACGAGTCCTACGCGCTGCAAACGGGAACCGGATTCCGTTCGGCTTTCGAAGTCGCGCGCGCAGCCTTGCCGGCGATGCGCGCGGCGAAGTTCGGGCGGTTGATCGCGATCGGCAGCGTGCAGCAATACCGGCCCAACGCGCAGCTTGTTGTCTATGCGGCGATGAAAGCCGCTTTATCCAACATGATGCGCAACCTCGCCAAATCGGCTGGACCGGACGGTATCACCTGCAACGCGATTCTGCCCGGCTTGATCGCGACGGATCGCAGTGCCGAGGTGCAGGCCGATCCTGCCGCCTATGACGCGCTGCTATCGCGCATTCCGTGCCGGCGCGAAGGCGATCCGCGCGAAGTCGCAGCCCTTGCCCTTTATCTCGCCGGGCCGATGGGTGGCTACGCGACCGGCGGCGAATATCTGGTGGACGGAGGCCTGGCGCTACCATGACCGCGATTGCCCGCGCGCGTATGCGCATTTTGCGTCCCTATCTTTGGCTGGCGCCCGCTTTGGTGCTGGTCGTCGCGGTGTCGTTTTGGCCGCTCGGCTATGCGTTGCTGCAAAGTCTGCATCGTTCCGATTATCTCGATCTCGGCACCTATGTCGGGCTCGAGAATTTCTCGCGCTTCATGCTGTCCGAAGCGGGTCTGGAGCGGGCCTGGAATTCCTTCGTGCTGGTCGTTGGCACGCTGGCGATCTCGATGCCGCTGGGCTTCGGCTTGGCGCTGCTGCTCGATCGGCCGATCCCCGGGCGCAATATCGTGCGCACGATTTTGATCCTGCCTTGGCTCGTCTCCAACACGGTGGCGGCGTTGCTGTGGGCGTGGCTGCTCAACGCGCAGTTCGGCCCGATCGCGCAGGCGTTGAACGGTATTGGTATCGCGATGCCGAATGTGCTGACCAGCCCCACCTGGGCGATGCCGGCCTTGATCGTGTGCAACGCCTGGGGCGCTTTTCCGCTGGTGATGGTCTTCTTGCTGTCGGCCTTGCAAACCATCCCCAAGGAAGTGAACGAAGCCGCGCGCATGGACGGCGCCAAACGCTGGCAGCGCTTCCGCCACATCACCTTCCCGCTGGTGCGCAACACCACGCTGGTGACGTTGGTGCTGACCACACTGCATTGCTTCAACGGCGTGACGATCGTGTTGATCATGACCGGCGGCGGGCCGTTCGGTGCCACCGACGTGATGGCGCTGCGCGTGTTCGAGGAAGGTTTCAAATTCCACCGCATGGGCATCGCCACGGCGGGGGCGACGATCATCTTCGCGATCAATGTGTTCTTTACGGTGACCTATATGCGCATCCTCAAGAACGAGCACGGCGCATGACCGCCCGGAATCGCCGCCGCGGCCCGAGCCGCTTGGAGAATTTCCTGGTCTACGCGGCTTTGGCGGCCGCGCTCGCCTTTGCGCTGCTGCCATTGCTGTGGGGCTTGTCGACGTCGCTCAAAGCCCAGATCGACGTGCATAAAATGCCGCCGGTCTGGATCCCGTCGCCGCCGACCTTCGCCAATTATGCGGATGCGGTGTTCGACGTCCGGTTCGGGCGCTATCTCGTCAACACGCTGATCGTCGTTTTTGCGTCGCTGGTGCTGTCGACGGGGCTGGCGCTGCACGCCGCCTGGGCAACCGTGCGATTCCGCTTCGCGGGCCGCGAGGGGATTCTGCTCGTCATGTGGGCGACGATCATGGTGCCGGGCATCGCGGTCATCGTGCCGCTTTATATGGCCAGCGTCGATCTCGGGCTTTACGACACGCTTGCGTCGCTCGTCATCGTCTACAGCGCATGGCTGGTGCCCACACTCGTGTGGCTGCTGCGCGGGTTCATCGCCGCGATTCCCTACGAGCTGGAGGAAGCTGCGCGCATCGACGGTTGTTCGCGCATCGGCGCCTTTTGGCGCGTGACGATGCCGTTGCTGCGCCCCGGATTGCTGGCGGCGGGCGTGCTCGTCTTCGTCATGGTCTGGAACGAATTTCTGATCGGCTATTCGCTGACCTTGTCCGACGGCAACCGGATGATCCAGGTCGGCATTTACTACTTCATGACCGAAACCGGGGTCGAATACGGCCCCCTGACGGCGGCGGCGATCGCCTCGATCGCGCCGATTGCGGTGCTCTACGCGCTGCTCCAACGCGCCTTCATCCAAGGCCTGACGGGCGGCGCCGTAAAGGGATGATCAATCACAAACACCAAAATGGGAGAAATGCCATGACCGTTTCGAGACGACGCGTCCTCGCCGGTTCCGCCGCTGCGGGCGCCATCCTTGCCGCCCCCGCGATCGTGTCCGCGCAGGCGACGACGATCGAGCTTTGGACCTTCCTCGATCCCAACGGGCGCGGCGTGCGCTCGGAACTGCTCAAGGAAATCCTGACGAATTTCGAGCGCGAGCATGGCGCCTCGGTCCGCGCGAACATCATCCAGTGGACCGAGATCAGCCCGCAATTGCTGCGCGCCGCGCGCGCGGGCAACGTGCCCGACGTGGTGATGCTCTATTCGCCGTTCATGGCGGCGCATGTGCAGGCCGGGACGCTGCTTGCCCTCGACCAGAACATCGCGTCGTGGAGCCAGGCGCGGCGCGACGACACCGTCATGCTGCCGATGACCAAGGACCGCAAGGGTGCCACCTTCGCGCTGCCGTGGGAACTGCGCGTCTACGGTCTGCTCTATCGCCAGGACCTGCTGGCCCAGGCGGGGCTTGAAGCGCCGCGCACGCTGGACGAGATGACGCAAGCCGCCGCCAAGCTCCAGAACGCGAATATGCAGGGTGTCGGCTTCAGCTTCCATCCGGCGACGTCGACGGCCGCGATCGAATTCGCCATGCCGCAGATGATCGCGCATGGCACGCAAGTGCTGAAGGACGACGGCTCGGCCGCGTTCGGCGGCCCGGGCACGGAACGCGTGTTGCAGTATCTGCGCGATCTGGTGAACAAGTCGCGCGTGATGTCGCTCGACACCGCGTTGATGCCGTCGGACGACGTGCAGAATCTCGGCATCGGCGGCAAGGTCGCGATGATGGGCAACGGCACGCATCGTCTGACGACGGTGCAGGAACGTTCGCAGCCGGGTGCGCGCTGGTCGTTCACGGCCTTCCCGTCGCTCGACGCGAGCAAGCCGGTCCCGGCCTCGTTGCAGGGCTGGACGCTGGCCGTGCCGCGTCGCGCGCGCAATCCGCAACTCGCCTGGAAGCTGATCGAGCTGTGGACGTCGCCGGCGGTGCAGAAGGCGCAGGCGATCCGGGCGGGCTATTTGCCCACGTCGCGCCAAGTGGCAAAGGATCCGGAGTTCGCTTCCGGTCTCAACGCGCAGTTCCGCTTGCCCGAAGTCGTCGAGTATGTCGCGCGCAATCCGCTGAACTTCGCCTGGCCGGAGAATTCCGACGCGTTGAACGAAGCGCTCGGCCGGATGGTGCAGACGGTGATCGGCAATCGCGGCTCGATCAAGGACGCGATCGCGATGGGCGAACGCACCTATAACGAATTGCGCCGCTAACGAAAGGCGGGCCGGGCGGCAGATCACCGTCCGGCCCGGTTCGCCGATGACCGATACGATCCAGAGCGTCACCGCCATTCCGATCGAAGCGCCGCTCGATGCGGATGCGCAAGTCACCGCTTTCGGGCCACGCCTGAAAGCCTCCGCCTTGCTGGTCGAGATCCGCACCCGCGACGGCGTGGTCGGTTACGGCGAAGCGCTCGCGCGTTATTCGCTGCGCTCCTACAAAACGCTGATCGACGATCTGCTGGCACCCCGCTTGATCGGGCGCAATCCGTTCCATGTCGAGGCGTTGTGGGCGGAGATGTCGCGTGTCGTCACCGGCAAGGCGGGCGGCATTCTGTTCGAAGCGATCGCGGCCTGCGATATCGCGATCTGGGATGTGATGGCGCGTAGCGTCGCCAAGCCGCTGCACGAGATTCTTGGTAGCATGGGGCGCAGTCATGTGCCGGCCTACGCATCGTCGATCACCTGGGCCGAAGACCGCGTGGCGATCCCGCAAGTCGAAGGCGCTTTGGCGGCCGGGTTCAAATCGATGAAGTTGAAGCTCGGCCCGACGATTCCGCGCGCCTTGGCGCGCGCCAAGCGTGTGCGCGAAATCGCGGGCGATGCGATCGAGCTGACCGCCGACGCGAATTGGGCGTTCGACTATGACGATTCGCTGCGACTGGGGCGGGGGCTCGCCGATCTGGGTTACGCTTGGCTCGAAGAACCGATGATTTGCGAGGACGTAGACGGCTATGTGCGCCTGCGCCAAGCCTTGCCGTTGCGCCTTGCGGCCGGCGAAAGCGAGCACACCGCTTGGGGCTGCCGCGATCTGATCGCGCGCGGCGGTGTCGGCGTAATCCAGCCCGATGTGGCGCGTGCCGGCGGCATCACCGAAACGCGGCGGATTGCGAGCTTCGCCCATGTGCATGGCGTGCCCTTCGCGCCGCATGTCGGCTTCTGCGGAGCGGTGTGCAATGCCGCCAGCCTGCAGCTCGCTGCCGCGATGCCGAACTTCATGACGTTCGAAGCGATGGTGTTCGGCAATCCGCTGCGCGAGAATCTCGCGACGACCGATATCGGGGCTGCGTCGCTGCTGGTTGACGGGCAATTGCCCGTTCCGACCGGAACGGGCCTCGGCATCGAAATCGATCCGGCCGCACTGAAGCGCTTCCGTATCGATCAATAAGGCTAATTTTCAGCAGATCGTCTTACGACGAGGGATACGGCCCCGCCCTGCTGCTGGTTGACGAAGTCGTGCTTGTCCCGACGAGGACGGGCCCCGCACGGATTCAAATTTCGACGCCGGACAATTCGAATTCCACACGGCCTTGCGCGGTCACGAAATGGCCGATGCGCTTGCGGAAGCGGTTCGTGTGGCCGCCCATTTCCTTGATCAGCCGTTCGCGGTCGCCGGCCCGGATCGCGGCGATGATGCGGTGATGCTCCTCGATGATGTGCCGCTGCTGCGTTTCCAGGAAATCGTGATCGACCGCTTCGTTGGCGTAGACAAAATAGGCGAGGCGCCGGCCGAGATTGTGGAGCCGGCTGGAAAAATCGACGAGATGCGGATTCTCCGACGCTTCGGCGATGCGGACATGGAATTGCGCGTTGCAATGCGACACGTCGAGGAAACGGTCGCGCTTGATCGCCTTTTCGTGGTCGGCCTGAATGCGCTCGAGGTCGTCGACGAAGGCCGGATTCTTGAAGCGGCAGAAATGGGCCGAACTGCGTTCCGACACGATATAGGCGTCGAAGAATTGCGCGGTATCGGCGAGATCGAGTGCGCGCACGAAAAACCCGCGATTGGCGCGCGTTTCGACCAGCCCTTCGGTCACCAGACGGTTTAGCGCCTCGCGCGCCGGCGTGCGGCTGATACCCAGCTTGTCGCGTAAAATCGCTTCGTCGAGCTGCATGCCCGGCGGCAGCGTCAAATCGAGGATTCGATCGCGGATCGTCGCGGTCGCGACGACGGCGAGCGAACCCGTGGCACCCTTGCCGACCTTTGTATGCGTGCGTGCAGCCATATCCGTCCTTTCTGGCGGCGAGCATACTACGATTCCATCGGGCGGAAGGCGTCACCAATTTAGGCTTGGCGGGATCCGCTCAATTCGTATATCTTGCGTATACGATATGTGAGGGGGAGCGGAAGAATGCGCATTCTGGTGATCAATCCGTTTGGCGGCACGGAGTTCCGGGGGCGGGACAATCTGGAACGGATCAAGCGCCCCGATACCGAATTCGACATGATCAATATCGCGGAGGGTTATCCGCTTAAGAACAATCAATGGCTCTATTTCAAGCACGCCTGTACGGGACCCACCCTCGAAAAGGTGATGTGGGCCGAACGCGAAGGCTATGACGGCGTCTTCGTTTCTTGCCAGCTCGATATCGGCCTCTACGAGGCGCGCACGCTGGTCGATATCCCGGTGACGGGCACGCTCGAATCGGCGGCGCTGTTCGCCTACACGATGGGCAAGCATTTCGCGCTGCTGTCGGTCGACAAGCAGAACGGCGAGATCCAGCGCGATTTGCTGCGCCTTTACGGGCTCGAGCGCAATCTCGTCTCGATCATTCCCATCGATATCGACGCGAACGATCTTTATCCCGAGCGCACGTCCGAAGACGCCGTGTTCGAGCGCGTCGTCAAGGCGACGGAGCTGGCGCGCGATCGCGACGGCGCCGAACTCGTCATCCCCGGCTGCACGTTGTTCGGCTCGCTGCTGTCGCATCGCCGTCAGGCCTTCGCGTCGCTGGGCGTGCCGTCGGTCGACGGCATGACGGCGGGGTTCAAGCTCGCCGAGATGCGCGCCGAGCTCAACCGCATGGGCGCCATGCCGGCCGCGTCGCGCGCCGGGTACTTCATGCATCCGCCCAAGGCGGATTTCCAGACGCTGCGCAAATTCGACGGCAAACCCGATTATCTCTACGGCCCAAAAGGCCGCAACTGAACGAAGAAACAACCGAACCGAGGGGGTAGAGGATCATGGCAACGTTACGCAGGCTGCTTTGCGGCGCTCTTGCCGCCTTGTCGATGCTGGGCTTCGCGGGTGGCGCGGATGCTCAGGCGGTCAATCTGAAGCTTGGCCATATTCTGCCGGCGGATTCGCCGGACCATCGCGCCTTCGTGTTCATGGGCGATCGCATCAAGGCGTTGACCAACGGCGAAGTGACGCTGCAAATCTTTCCCGCGTCGCAGCTCGGCGCCGTCAATGTGATGATGGAAGGCTTGCAGGCGGGCTCGCTCGACATGATGGTCGAACTGCTCGAGTTTTGGGGCAATGCCGACAAGCGCTTTGGCGTGTTCGGCGTGCCGTATCTCTTCCGCGACCGCGCGCATTTCGTGAACTATCTGAAAAGCCCGGGCTTCAAGAAGATGGCGGACGAGCTGGGGGCCAGCCGTAATCTCGTCTTCTTCGGCGATGCGACCGAATGGCAGTTCCGTTCCGACCGCACGCTGCTGTCGAAGAAGCCGATCTTTTCGCCGGCCGATCTGGCGGGCGTGAAGCTGCGCATGTTCCAGGCGCGCGTGCCCGTGCTGACCTGGCAGACGCTGGGCACCAACACCGTGATCATCCCGTGGGGCGAGGTCTATACCGCGCTGGCGACGGGCACGATCGAAGCGGTGACGGCACGCGTCGAGGCGCATTACGCGACCAAGCAAACCGAAGTCGCCAAATACATGACGGTGACGGAGGAATATTATCAGACCTATCTGCCGGTCATGAGCAAGCGGACCTATGATCGTTTGAAGCCCGAGCATCGCGCGGCGGTCGTCAAAGCGGCGAGCGAAGCGGGGGCCGAGTTCATGCGACTGTCGGCCGAAGCGACCGAGACGTATCAAGCGCGGGTTAAGAGCGAACACGGCGTTTCGATCATCTATCCGCCCTTGGGCCCGTGGAAGGCCGCTGTGCAGCCGATCCAGGGCAAGTTCGAGGAAGAAGGAATCATTCCCAAGGGCATGCTCGCGGAAATCGCCGCGATCAAGTCGAACTGAGCGGCAGCGAGGAATCCAGCGTGTCCGTCCACCGCACCCGTTCCGACGACACCGTGTCGCGCATGTTGCGTGCACTCGGCGCCGCGGAACTTGCGGTGGCGGCCGCCGCGTTCCTGTTCACGTGTACAATCGTCAGTCTCAATGCGGGGCTGCGGTATCTCGCCAACTCGTCGATCATCTGGTCGGAAGAAGCGGCATTGCTCGCCACCAACATTTTCGTCTTCGTCGGCGCGGCGGTGATCTTCAAGGCGCGCGCCGATGTTGCCGTCTCGTATTTTCTCGAGAAAATGAGCTCGCGCACCGCCGCGTGGATGGAGTTCGCGACTTTCGCGGCCGCGGCGATCTTTCTCGGCGTCATGGCGGTGCAGGCGATTCTGCTTTGGCCGCTGCAGCGTTTCACCTCGACCTTCATCCTCGATATCAGCCGGTTCTGGTTCACCGTGCCGTTGATTTGGGGAACGGCGTCGATGTGTCTGACCAGCCTCGTCTTCGCGGCCCGACGCTTCGCCGCGAATGGACGCGGGCGCTTCGAACGTTTGCCGCCCTTCGTCGCCGCACCGGTGGAACCCGAATGACACTTTTCATTCTGATCGGCAGCTTCATGCTGTTGTTCGCGCTGGGCGTGCCGGTGTCATTGGCGATCGGCCTCGCGTCGTTCGCCGCGATCCTGACCGGCGACTATTCGCTGCTCGACCTGCCGCGCTACACGATGAGCGGCATCGACTCCTTCATCCTGCTGTCGATCCCGTTTTTCGTGCTGGCGGGAAATCTTTTCAACATCAGTGGGGCGACGTCGCGGCTCTTCGCCTTCTGCGAAGCGGTCTTCGCGCGCATTCCCGGCGGTCTCGGCCAAGTCACGATCATGTCGAACGTCGTTTTCTCGGGCATGTCGGGCGCGGCGCTGGCCGATATCGCGGGGCTCGGGACGATCGTCAGCCGGGCGATGAACAGGGCCGGCTATCGCCCGCCTTTCGCCGCCGCGACGATCTTGGCGGGTTCCGTGCTCGGCCCGATGATCCCGCCCTCGATCATGTTCATCATCTATGCGGCCGCGACCAACACGTCGGTCGGACGGCTGTTCCTTGGCGGTGCCGGCGCGGGATTGTTCATCGCGGCGGTGCTGATGGTCTATATCGCCTATCGTGCGATGACGGGGCGCGAGCCTTGCCCGCCGGCGCCTCAAATTACGATGCGGGAATTCGGGCGCACGAGTTTCAGCGCTATTCCCGCACTTCTAGCACCCCTCGTCATTCTGGGCGCGATGCGCACGGGCGCCGTCACGGCGACGGAAGCGGGCGTGCTGGCCGTGCTTTATGCGCTGATGCTCGGGCTCATTTATCGCGGCTACAGCGTCGCGAAAGTGCGCTGGGCCGTGACAGACGCGGTGCTTACCTCGGCGAATATTCTGTGGATCATCGCCGTCTCCACCGTCATGGGTCATATCCTAACGCTCGAAGGTCTCGCGCAGTCGCTCAGTG
>JAIUNH010000042.1 GCA_020161965.1 Pseudomonadota bacterium | reverse complement strand
GGCGCGGGCGGTTGCGGCGGATCGAGCTGATCGTGATCGTGCCCGAGCCGAGCACCCGCTCGATGACACCCTGGGTGTAGGTCACCTCGGTCAGCCTGGTCAGCGGCACGTCGCGGCCGGTGCGCTCGAAGAGGCCTCCGCGCACCACCACCCGGCTCTCGGTGAGCACCAGCTGGGTGTTGAACCAGGCCGCGAACGGGAAGACCACCCAGCGCACCAGCGCAGCCGCGGCGAGCAGGGCGAGGAAGGTACGGGCCGCGCCCGACCGGGGGCCGTTGCCGACCAGGCCGATCAGCAGACCGGTCAGCGGCGCGATGATCAGCAGGGCCAGGAACGGCACCAGCAGACTGCGGACATGCGGGCGCATGATCGCGACCAGGCGCTCGCCTGACGGATCGGTCTCGGGGCCCACCCGTTCAGGATGCCGCCCCCTGCCCCGAACCCCGGGCAGGACGCGGCCGCCTGTCACCGGGCCGGGTCACTGCCGGGTCACCACCGGGTCACTGCGCCGGGCGCAGGTGCACGACGTCCCCCGCCGAGAAGGTGGCCGAGCCGCCGTCGTCCAACGGCATGACGCTGCTGCGCATCTACTACACGCTCGACGGCAGTGACCCGCTGGTCGGTCCCGAGGACGTCTCCCCCGACGCGGTGCTGTACACGGGCGCCATCAACGTCGCGGTGACCACCCGCATCCGCGCCACGGTCCGCGACGGCATCGTCGATGTCCGCGTGTTGATGACGCACGAGATGGAAACCGGCCAGCGTCCGGGCGACGACGGCAAGCTCGTGCCCGCCTGGTTCATCCGCGAAGTCGCCGTCACGCATAACGGCAATACCGTGATGACCGCGCATTGGGGCCCGGCGATTTCCAAGAACCCGTATTTGCAGTTCCGCTTCCGGGGCGGCGCCGTCGGCGACAAGATCGACGTGAAATGGACCGATAATCGCGGCGAATCGCGCAGCGATACGGCGGCGATCGCTTAGCGTTAAATTCCGCGCAGGATCATGTTGGCGCCGCCGATGAAAATGACGGCGAGCACGAACATGCGCAACGCCGCCTGCGGCAGCATCCCGCGTATGCGGGCCCCCGCGATCATGCCGATCAACAGCGGCAGGCACGCGGCGAGCGACAGCAGCAGCGTGTCGCCCGCCGGGCTTTGCACGCCCAGCACCGCGACGAACAAGCTGCCCGATCCGACCGTGTAGAGAATCGACACCGCCTTGACGAAATCGCCCGGCGACAGGCGCAAGCCTGTCAGATAAAGCGCGACGGCGGGCCCGAACAAAGTCGTCAAGCCGCCGAGCACGCCGCCCATGGCGCCGGCCGCGAAGCCGGCGATCTTTTCCAGCGACGCGGGAATTTTGAAACCGGGTGCGAGGGCGGTGGCGGCGGCGCCGATGCACACGGCCGACCCCGCCACGACCAGCAGCACCGCGTCGGGCAGTTTGCCGGCCAGCATCACGCCGATGACGATGCCGCCCGCCAAGCCGATGGTCGTGGGCGTCAAGCGGCCGATCACGGCCAATGTGTCGCGCCCGCGAAACCCCTGGAACACGTTCGACAGGAATAGCGGCAACGCCATCAGCTGCACCGCGATCTTCACGTCGACGAAGATCGTCAGCACCGGGATCACCACCAACGGCGTACCGATTCCGATGATCCCCTTGACGAGTCCGCCCGCAAGCAACGCCGTCGCCACGGCGGCAAGAAGTACGAGGTCGAGTGCGGGCAAAGGGGGCCTGTGAATTCGAGCGGTTGTCTCGGGACAATTCGGGCGCAAGCGGCGCGAATAGGCCGTTTACGGTGGTTTTCCTCGCATTGGCTTGCCGCGCGCGTCAAGCGCCCGCATCGCGCGCGGCGATGAAAGGTACGATTCGCCGTACATACATACGAAGGCGCGGACGGAAGCGGGTTTCCGCTGGGACGGAATCGTCCGCGAGCCGGGCGCTAATGTATTCATGAGCGCCACAACTGTATGACGCTTCGCGGAGCGTCCGCCCCGCCATCGTCCGACCCTTCCCATAGCGACGGAGACATCATGCCCGTTTCGCGTTCTACCAAGCGTCGTCAACCGCCGATCACCGCCAATCGTCCGCGTACCTTCCGCGTCGATTCCGATCGCCGCACGTCCGTGCGTCTCGAACCCTCTTTCTGGCGCGCGTTGCAGGACGCGGCCAAGCTCGAAGGCCAATCGCCCGCCGAATGGGCGCAAGTGCGTGGCGTGTTCGATCGTCCGCGCGCGCGGTCGTCGGCGTTGCGCGTCGCCTTGCTCGAATACTTCGTCGGGCGCGCGGTCAGCGGCCGGGGCCGCGGCCGTCGCGGTAACGTGCTGTCGCTGCTCGCCGCGGCTGAATAGTCCGGCGAATTCCTGTTAAGCTGCCCGGGATCGAAGGATCCCGGGCGCTTTTCCCGCCGTGATGAACGCGGCGTGCGGCGTCGAATTTTGAAGGCCGCATCGCCATGCCGCGTTTTTCCGCCAATCTCGATTGGCTCTACACCGATCTGCCGCTGATCGATCGCATCGCCGCCGCCGCGCAAGACGGTTTCAAGGGCGTCGAGCTTCTGCGCCCCTATTTGCAACCGGCGGATAAGCTTGCCGCCGCCGTTCAAGCCGCGAAAGTTCATGTGGCGCTGGTCAACGGACCGGCAGGCGATTGGGATGGCGGCGAGCGCGGCTTGGCCGCATTGCCGGGGCGCGAAGCCGAATTCGCCGCCACACTTCCCGTCGCGTTCGAATACGCGCAAGCGCTGAAATCGCCGCTTGTCCATATCATGTCGGGCTACGCGCCCGCGGGCGTGGATATCCAGCGCTGCCACGCGACCTATGTCGCCAATCTCAAACTCGCGGCCAAGCAGGCCGCGGCGGCGGGCTTGCGTTTGGCGATCGAGCCGATCAACCCGATCGACATGCCAAGCTATTTCCTGTCGCGCCAGGATCAAGCGCACGCGATCGTCGCGGAAGTCGGGGCGGCCAATCTCGGCGTGCAGATGGATTTCTACCATTGCCAGATGGTCGAAGGCGGGCTTGCGCGGCGCTTCGAAGCGGGCAAGGCCAATATCGTCCATATCCAGATCGCCGGCGTGCCGGGGCGCAACGAACCCGACACGAACGAGATCGCATATCCGTTTCTGTTCGATCTGATCGATCGCAGCGGTTATGCGGGCTGGATCGGCTGCGAATACCGCCCACGCACCACCACGCGCGAAGGGCTTGGCTGGATCAAGAAATACTTGTCCGCGCAAGCTTGACCAAGCGCACGAGTTCGACGCGCGCCGTTTCGGCGTCGGTCACGCGCTTGTCGAATTTGACCCGCGCGGCGGTGCCGGTTTCGGGACGGCGGATATCCGCACCCTCGGGATCGATCCCAGTCATCACCCAGCCGTCGCCGCTTTCGCCCGCAAGCTTCGCATAAAGCTGCACGGCGTCGGCGTGATCGGCATTCATATGCGCGACGATGTCGGTCTCGGCGTCGATCAGCGCCGGTGCGGCTTCGATCGCGAAATTCTCGAACCACTGGATCTTGCCGAAACCCGCAACTTGATGCGCGCGGCCGGGCGCCACACGCCAGAACGAAAAATCCTTGAAGCTTGCGTACATTTCCGCCGCCGGAAACCGCGCAAGATAACGGCGCGCATGGCGCGCGTCGGTCGTTGGGGTGGCCACGCCCATCAGGCTGACGCGCGGGCCGGTCAGCGGCTCGGCGCGGCCTTGCGTGCCGTCGAACAGCAGCGACACGCGCTTGTCGTTCAGCAAATTCTTGGTGTGGTCGGCGAGGCCCGAAATCAGCAGCAGCGGGGCGCCGTCGTGATCGAACGCGATCTGCACCAAGCTCGCATAAGGCGCACCCGCTTCGGGCGTGTCGGGCCGGGCGAGCGTGGCCAGAATCGCCGTGTCGCGGCCGCGCACCAGATGCCGCGCCGCAGCAAGGAAATCTTCGGTCGTTTGGGGCGTGTTTTCGGTCATTTGTCGGTGATTTTGCCGTGTCTTACGCGCCCGGAAAAGAGCAAGCGGGCGTCAATTTTCCGCCATGTTCGCGGCGCAACGTCCTAACCATGCTCGACCATCGAGCTTGACCATTGGTAGCGGAAGGCCCGAAAACATGTCCCTCTCGATCTTCGAACCCGCAACCCTCCCGACCGAATTGCCGATGAACGCCGCCACGGGCCAACGCACCATCGTTCTGGTCGACGACGACCGCAACATCCTGACCTCCGTCACGGTGCTGTTGGAGGCCGAGGGCTTCAAAGTCCGCGCTTTCTCCGACGGCGTCGAGGCGTTGAAGTCCCTGAGCGCCGATCCCGCCGATCTCGCCGTGCTTGACATCAAGATGCCGCGCATGGACGGGATGACGCTGCTCGAGCGCATCCGCGAGAAATCCGCGATGCCCGTCATCTTCCTGACGTCGAAGGATGACGAGGTCGATCAGGTGATGGGCCTGCGCATGGGCGCGGACGACTACATCACCAAGCCGTTCTCGCAGCGTCTGCTGGTCGAACGCATCCGTGCACTGCTGCGCCGGCGCGATCTGATCCAAGGCGTCACCGGGCCCGCCTCGGGTGCGGCCGCGGAACCGCCGATGCTGCGCGGCGATCTGACGCTCGATGTCGAACGCCATGCCTGCGAATGGAAGGGCACGCCGGTCACGCTGACCGTGACCGAATTCATGCTGCTGAAGGCGCTCGCCCAGCGCCCGGGCATGGTCAAAAGCCGCGACCAGCTGATGGATCTCGCCTATGGCGAGTCGATCTATGTCGACGACCGTACGATCGACAGCCATGTGAAGCGCCTGCGCAAGAAGTTCAAATCGGTCGATCCGGAGTTCTCGCAGATCGAGACGCTCTACGGCCTCGGCTATCGCTACAAAGAGAAGTAAACCTCGTTAGATAAAGGCCGACATGGCCGCTCGTCCCGGGCCGCGCCGGCGCTTCTCGCCGCTGACGCGGCGGATCCTTTTCCTGAACATGGTCCCGCTGCTGCTGCTGGCGGCGAGCGTGCTTTATCTCGACGATTTCCGCCGCGGCCTGATCGCGGCGGAAATGGAATCGCTGACCACGCAAGGCCGGATCATCGCGGCGGCGTTGGGCGAAGCGGCGGTATCGATCGCCGAATCGGACGACGAGGAAGCCGACGACCGCTTGGCGCCCGACGCGTCGCGCCAAGTGTTGCGCCGCCTCGTGGAACCCGCCCGCTTGCGCGCGCGGCTTTACGATTATGACGGCACGATGCTGGCCGATACGCGCTCGCTGGGCTCGGGCTCGTTCTCGGTCGATATCGACATTCTGCTGCCGCCCGGCGCGCCGCCCAACGTGCTGCAACACGCGTTGGATGCGGCGATCGATCTGCTGACCGGCGGCATCGGCCCGGCGGAATTGGATCTGCCGCTCTATCGCGAGCGTGCGCAAACTAGTGCGCGCGATTACGAGGAAGCGGTCGCCGCACTCGGCGGCGAAACGGGCTCCGCCATAAGACGCGACGGCGGCGGGCATTTGTCGATTTCGGTCGCCGTGCCCGTGCAGCGTTTCCGTCAGGTGCTGGGTGCCTTACAGCTCACCAGCGACGGGCTCAATGTCGAGAACAGTTTGCGTGCTGTGCGGCGCGATATTCTGCATCTGACCGCCGGCGTGCTGGCGATCACGGTGCTGATCTCGCTTTATCTTGCGGGCACGATCGCGCGTCCGATCCGCCGCCTCGCGCGCGCGGCCGAGCGCGTGCGCTTGGGCGGGCGTACGTCGATCGGCGGCCAGGGGATCGGCGGCACGCTGGGGGCGGGGCTGGCGCTCGCCACCGCGATTCCCGATCTTTCCAAACGCGGCGACGAGATCGGCGATTTGTCGGCCAGTCTGCGCGCGATGACCGAAGCGCTCGCCCGCCGTCTCGATTCGATCGACCGTTTCGCCGCCGACGTGGCGCACGAGCTCAAGAACCCGCTGACCTCGCTGAAATCGGCCGTCGAAACGGCGGCGCGCGTGCCCGATCCGGCGGTGCGCGAAAAGCTGATGGCGATCGTGCTCGACGACGTGCAGCGCCTCGATCGCCTGATCACCGATATTTCGGGCGCCTCGCGCCTCGACGCCGAATTGTCGCGCGCCGACGCCGAAACGCTCGACGTCGCCGCGTTGCTCGAAGGTCTGTGCGACGCGCTCGCCGCCGTCGCCAAGGAAGGCCAAGCCAAGCCCGTCTATGACGGCCCGGCGGGCGGCGGTCTGTTCGTGTCGGGCGTCGCCGACCGTTTGACGCAGGTTTTCCGCAACGTCATCGGCAACGCGCAATCCTTCTCGCCGCCGGGGGCCGATATCCGCGTCAGCGTGGCGCGCGATCGCGCCTGGATCGTCGTGCGCATCGACGACGAAGGCCCCGGCATTCCCGAAGACAAGCTGGAAGCGATCTTCGATCGTTTCTATTCCGAGCGTCCGGCGAACGAGAAATTCGGCACCCATTCGGGGCTCGGGCTTTCGATCTCGCGCCAAATCATCGAAGCGCATGGCGGCACGATCGCGGCGTCGAACCGCCTCGAACAACAAGGCGCTCGCTTCACGATCAAACTGCCGGTCGCCTAAGCGGCGGCGGGAACGGGCCGTTCCTGCGAGGCGGGCAGGGTCAGTTCCGCGCACACGCCCGCTTGCGTGTTGGAAAGCGTCAGCGACCCGCCCATCAGGCGCGCAAGCTCCACCGATATCGCAAGGCCGAGACCGGCCCCGCCGCCCGCGATTTCCGAGCGGCCGCCGCCGATGAACGGCGTGCCGAGGCCGCGCAAAATCGCTTCGTCGACCGGCTTGCCGTCGTTGAGCACGGCGATTTGCGCTTGGCCGCTTTGGCATTCGCCCAAACGGATATCGATCTTGCCGCCGCGCCGCCCGTGGCGCGCCGCGTTGGCGACGAGATTGACCAAAATCTGCCGGACGGCCACGGGATCGCCGATCGCCCGGACGGGCGCGCCCGACATTTCGACGATCGCCTCCGCCTTTGCGATATCTTTGGCGGCCAGGCGCACCGCGTCGCGCCGCAGAAGATCGAGATCGATCGGCGCCGCTTCGAGGGCGCGCGCCGCGCCGCCCAGGCGCGAGACCTCCAGCACGCGTTCGACCAGCGCCAGCAAATGCCGCCCGCTATCGATGATGTCGCGCGCGTAGTTCGCATAGATATCGGGGATCGGGCCCATCACCTTATGCGTCATCAACTCGGCGAAGCCGATGATGGCGTTGAGCGGCGTGCGCAATTCGTGGCTCATGCGGCCCAGGAAGGCGCCCTTGGCGCGGTCGGCACTTTCCGCGCGGTTCAACGCGTCGCGCAATTGCGCCATCGCCACGCGGCGGTCCTCGGCGGCTTGCGCTTCCAGCGCGTCGTGTTCGGCCGCCATCTTGCGCACGCGATGCGCGTTGTCGCGGAACACTTCGACGGCTTGCGCCATCTGCCCGATCTCGTCGTGCCGATGCCGGGCCGGGATCGTGACGTCGATTTCGTCGCCGGCCAAGCGGCGCATCGCCGTCGTCATGTCGGCCAAGGGGCGCGTGATGTTGCGCGCGACCAGGAAGGCCACCAGCAACCCCGCCAGCAGGGCCGCGAACGAGATCAGCGCGATCGTCGTCGCCGTGCCGGTGACGGTGGCGTCGACCGCGTCGCTCGTGGCTTGCGAGGCGTCGACTTCACGCAAGAAAAGCTGATCCAGATTCTGACCGATCGTATCGGCCAGATCCTGTTCGCCCACGCGCAGCAGCGCTTCGATGCGCAGCGCCACGTCGCCCGCCTCGATCAGCAGGCGCTGCAACGGCGCGATCGACATATTCGCCGCCGCCAGCGCTGCCGCCGTATCGCCGGTCGCGATTGCGCCCGCATGGACAAGGTTCTCGTTCAACGCTTCGAGCGCCTCGATCGCGTGCAGCATATAGGCCTGGGTGGGATCGGCCAGGAAGCGCGCGATGCGCACCCGGGCGATGCCCAGATTGTCCTGCGCGCGGCCCAGTTCGCGCATCAATGGGGGCGCGCCGGTCGCGACGGCCGTTTCGAAGGCGGCGGTCAGGGACTGGCGCGCGGTCAGCGCCGTCGGCTCCAGCCCGCCGTTCACGGCGACTTCGTAGTCGTGGCGCAACTCGACCAGCTTGTGTGCGCTGTCGCGGTAGCGCGCGTATTCGGGTAGCAACCGCGCGAGCGCCGCCCGGGCGCCGGGGGTGGTTTCGTTCGCTTCCAGCCGTTCCAGTTCGACACCCAGCAACGTCGCCCGGTCGGCGATCCGCTCGCGCAGGCCCTCGCCGCCGCGTGCGGCGTGGGCCTGAACCAAGCGGCGCAGTTCCTGGAAGTCGGCGTTCAATTGGGCGGCGCGGATGACGCTGCGGTTGGCGGCATCGACCTGGCCGAACAAGCCGCGCGCGTCGTAAAGCCCGACATAGCCGACCCAGCCCGCGATCGCGAGCACGCACAAAATCAGCGCGTAGCTCGCCGCGATTCGAAAGCCAATGCCGAATGACGCGCGTGCGCGCATTCCCGCTCCTGACCAAGCGACTTGGTTATGCGGGGGACCGTCCAGGCCGCCCGACCGGCGCGCAATATCGTGGTGGAGGGATTAAACAAGACTAAACGGCCGCGAAGTCCCTGGACCGGATGTCGATGGCGTCGCGCAGGGCCGATGGGACGAATTCGCCCGCTACCGGGGTCAGCAGTCGAGTTTCTGATTAACCATGGTTAATATGGAATGAGGCTAAGTTCGCGTTTTAGATAATTAATATATTGTAATAAATGATGTTTCGGTTCTTTTCAGTCCGATTTTGCCCATCTCTCGGACATGCCTAATCCCTGTGCATAAGCACCGAGTCGGATTGACAAGCCCCTACAAAGCCTCCACCCTTTTTGCGGTGCCAACGGCCTCGACCCTTCAACTGCACGCGAGCTGTGTCCAAGTCGCCGGGATCGGCGTTTTATTGTGCGGTGCATCGGGCAGCGGGAAATCCGACCTGGCTTTAAGGATGATCCAAGCAAAAGCGCGTTTGATAGCGGATGACCGTGTCGATCTGACGCGCGAGGACGGCGATCTGGTGGCGCGATGCCCCCAGACGATCCAGGGGCTTTTGGAAGTACGGGGTGTGGGTATCGTGCGCGTCGAAACGCAAGCATCGGCTAAAATCGGCCTCGCGATCGACTTGGTCGGTCGCGATGCGGTCGCCCACGCCGTCGTCGAACGCCTGCCGGTCGCCCGCACGCGCGATTATCTGGGCGTGGCCGTGCCGCTGCTCGCCCTCGACCCGTTCGAAATTTCGGCCGCCGCCAAGGTCGCGGTCGCGGCGCAACAAGCCGCCGCCGGCACGTTGTTCGCCGTCTGAGCATCCATCCATGGCCGTCGCCCTTTCCGCATCCAACGATACCGAACGCGCCCCGGCGCAGCGCCGCGTGGTGCTGGTGACGGGCTTGTCCGGGGCGGGGCGGTCGACCGCGTTGCGCGCGCTGGAGGATCAGGGCTACGAGGCGGTCGACAATCTGCCGCTGACGCTGCTCGCCAATCTGGTGCTGCCCGACACGGCCGATCCGAAAGCGCGGCCGCTGGCGATCGGCGTGGACGCGCGCACCCGCGATTTCGACGTGCCCGCCTTCGTCGCGGCGGTCGATCGTTTGGTTTCGGAAAAAAGCATCGCCGCACGTTTGCTCTATCTCGATTGCGAGGACGAAACGCTGGCGCGCCGTTTCACCGAAACGCGCCGTCGCCATCCGCTCGCCGCCGATCGCCCGCTTGCCGACGGCATCAAGGCCGAACGCCGCTTGCTGGAGCCGTTGCGCGCGCGCGCCGACAAGGTGATCGACACGACGGCGCTGTCGGGCCATCAACTCAAGCATCTCGTGCAGGACGGTTTCGCGCTCGATGCGCCGCAAGGCCTCGCGCTGTCGGTCGTCAGCTTCGCCTATCGCAACGGTTTGCCGCGCGAAGCCGACCTCGTGTTCGACGTCCGCTTCCTGTCGAACCCCCATTACCGGCCGGATCTGAAGCCCCTCTCGGGCAAGGATGCGGCGGTCGCGCAATTCGTCGAACGCGACCCGGGCTTCCCCGCGTTTTTCGACGGCCTCTCGGACATGATTCTCGCTTTGCTGCCGCGCTTCGAAGCCGAGGGCAAATCCTATCTCACCGTCGCCGTCGGTTGCACGGGCGGTCGGCATCGTTCGGTCTTCGTGGCCGAACGTCTCGCCGAACGTTTGGCGCAAGGCGGGCGACGGGTGACCCTGCTTCACCGCGATCTCGATCGCGGGGCGGGTTGAGTGAAGACAGCGCAAGGACGCTTTCCAGAATGATCGGTCTCGTTCTCGTCACCCATGGCCGCCTCGCGGCGGAGTTCATCTCCGCGCTCGAGCATGTCGTCGGCCCGCAAAAGAACGTACTCGCCGTTTGTATCGGCCCCGAAGACGACATGGAGCAACGCCGCGCCGAAATCCTCGACGCGGTGGCGAAGTGCGACACCGGTGCGGGCGTGGTGGTCCTCACCGACATGTTCGGCGGCACGCCGTCCAACCTCGCCATCTCGATCATGGATCGCGCGCGCGTCGAAGTGATCGCCGGTATGAATTTGCCGATGCTGATCAAGCTCGCTTCCGTGCGCAACACCGAACCGCTGGCCGCCGCCGTGCAGTGCGCGCGCGAAGCGGGCCGCAAATACATCAATGTCGCTTCGCAGCTGCTGGCGGGCGAAGTCAAAGCCGCGGCCGGCGGGGCGCGATGAGCGGTCCGAGCGTTTCGCGCGACTGCTTGATCGGCAATATGCGCGGGCTTCACGCCCGTGCCGCGGCGAAGTTCGTGAAACTCGCTGGCGAATTCGAATCCGACATCCAGGTCACCAAGGGGGCGAACACCGTCTCGGGCCTGTCGATCATGGGTTTGATGATGCTGTCGGCGGGCAAGGGCTGCACCGTGAAGGTCAGCGCCACGGGATCGGACGCGCCCAAAGCGGTCGACGCGATCGCCGCGCTGATCGCCGCCAAATTCGACGAGGATTGATATGCCCCCCGCTCGCCCGGCGTCGCGTGGATCCAAGCCGCGCAAGACCCGCGGCGAAGGGATGGCCGTGTTCGACGGGCTGGGCGTCTCGCCCGGCATCGCGATCGGCCCGGCCTATGTGCATGGCGTGGAGGCGTTCGCGATCGCCGAATGCGGCGTGGCGCCCGATCAGGTCGAAAGCGAGCTGAAGCGTTTCCGCGCCGGCGTGGAAGTCAGCCTCAAACAACTCGCCAAACTCAAGCGCAAGACGGCCGCCTTGCCCGCCGAAGCGGCCGAAGAACTCGGCCATCTGCTCGATGCGCACACGCAGATGCTTTCCCAATCGCGCCTCGTGCGCGGGGTGGAAAAGCGCATCGCCGAAAATCTGCTGATGCCCGAAAGTGCCGTTCGCGCCGAGGCCGACGCGATCGCCGAAGCGTTCGAAGCGATGGACGATTCCTATCTCGCCCAGCGCGTGCAGGAAGTGCGCGAAGTCGCTGGGCGCTTGCTGCGCAACCTAACGCAAACGCCGTGGGGCGCCTTCAAGAACGTGCCCAATGGCGCGATCGTGGTGGCCGAGGAAATCACCCCCGCCGACACGGCCGTGATGGATCCCGAAACGATCGGCGGTTTCGCCACGATGATCGGCGGGCGCGAAGGCCACACGGCGATCATGGCGCGCGCTTTGGGTCTGCCCGCCGTTTTGGGTGTGCCCGAACTCGTCGGTGCGGTGCGGCCCGGCGACGACGTGATTTTGGACGGCGAGGCGGGACGCGTGATCGTACGCCCCACACCGGCCACGCTCGCCAAATACGAAAAGAAGCGCCAGGAATTCGAAAAGGCGGAGCGGCGCTTGGCGCGCACCGCGAAGCTGCCGGCAATCACCAAGGATTCGGTGCCGTTCACGCTGCTCGCCAATCTCGAATTGCCGCGCGAGGTCGATCTCGCCGTCGCGTCCGGCGCGGCGGGCGTGGGCTTACTGCGCAGCGAATTCCTGTTCATGAACCGCGACGACGTGCCTGGCGAGGACGAGCAATACGAACAGCTCGCCCAAATCCTGCGCGGCATGAACGGCAAGCTCGTGACCGTGCGCACGCTCGATGTCGGCGGCGAAAAACTCGCCTCGGCGCTGGGCGATCTGTCGCCGGGCCCGAACCCGGCTTTGGGCTTGCGCGCGATTCGTTTGGGGCTGAAGCGCCCGGAACTGCTCGACACGCAGCTTGCCGCGATTTTGCGCGCGGCGATGGTCGGGCCGTTGCGCATTCTCGTGCCGATGATCTCGACACCCGACGAAATGGTCGCGGTGCGCGAGGCGCTCGCCAAAGCCGCGCGGCGGTTGGTGCGAAAGGGTGTCGCGATCCCCGATCCGTTGCCGCCCTTGGGCGCCATGATCGAAGTGCCGGGGGCGGCGTTGGCCGCCGACGCTTTGGCGCGCGTATGCGATTTCTTCGCACTCGGCACCAACGATTTGACGATGTACACGCTCGCCATCGATCGCGGCGACGAGCAGGTGGCGCATCTCTACAACCCGCTGCACCCCGCCGTGCTGCGCTTGATCCAATTCACGGCCGAAGCGGCTTTGCGCAACCGCATCCCGGTGTCGATCTGCGGCGAGATCGCGGGCGATCCGCGCTATACGGCGCTGCTCGCGGGCCTGGGCATTCGCGAATTGTCGATGTCGCCGACCAAAATCGCGCGGGTCAAAAGCCGGGTGCGTGCGCTCGATCTTTCGGCCGCCACACAGCGTGCGCGCGCCGTCATGGACGAATCCGACGCCGCGCGCATCGCCGCCTTGGTCGACGGCTTCAACGATTCTTTCGGAACCGATTAGAGCGCGGCACCCGGCAGTTTCAACGTCGTCGCGATGCGCGCCGACAGCTTGTCCGGCACGACCGGCTTCAACACATAGCCGGCCGCCTTCATCGTCATCGCGCGTTTGACGGTTTCGCTGTCGGCCGATCCGGTGATGAAGATGACCGGCGTGTCCGATAGCGGCGGGATGAATTCCTTGCGCAGCCGTTCCAGGAACTGCAAGCCGCCGACCGGCTTCATGCCGATATCGCACAGCACGACGCCGCATTGGGGCATCGCCTTCAGCGTCTGCAACGCCGCTTCGCCGTCGGCGGCCTCCTTCACCTCGACGAAGCCCATCGCGCGCAACATGCGCACGATCGACCGGCGCACGAAGGCGTCGTCCTCGACGACCAGCACGGCGAAGGCGGCGAATTCGGGTCTATACATGGCGGATCATCCCGTTTTTCTTATAAAGCGGCGACCGCGCGCGTGACGCGATCGAGCGTGGAGCGCAGCGCGCCGGCAAGCGACGCCGCGGTGACGAAATCGTCTTGTTTGACCGAATCCTCGATCGCTTGCATCAACGCGGCGAGTTCGCGCGCCCCGGCGGTGCGCGCCGCCCCCTTGGCCGAATGCGCGGTTTCGCGCGCGGTGCGCGCGTCGCGCGCTTCGACCGCGACAACGATGCGGCGCACGTAATCCTCGGTCGTTTCGATGAACAGCTGCAAATCCTCGCGCAAGCCGTCGTCGATGGCGCCCAGCGTGGCGACGAGATGTGCAAGGTCCAGCACCGTGTGATCGTCGGCGGGCGGCAGCACGCTGTCGACCATCGCCGCCATTTCCGCTTCCGCCGAATCGCGATCGGGCAGCCAGCGGCGCAGCACGCGCGCAAGCTGGGCGAGGGTGAGGGGCTTGGCGCAGAAATCGTCCATGCCGGCGTCGAAGCTGCGTTCCGCCTCGCCGCGCAACGCGTTGGCGGTCAACGCCACGATCGGCGTGCGCTTGGCGCCGGTCGAATTTTCGATCGCGCGGATCGCGCGCGTGGCGTCCAGCCCGTCCATCTCGGGCATGTGATGGTCCATCAGCACCAGCGCGTAGCGGCCGGTCTTGGCCATCTCCAGCGCTTCCAGCCCGTTGACCGCGATGTCGGCGGCGCAGCCGAGCTGTTCGAGCTGCTTGCGCACCACGCGCTGATTGGTCGGATTGTCCTCCGCCACCAGCACCA
>JAIUNH010000041.1 GCA_020161965.1 Pseudomonadota bacterium | reverse complement strand
TGGCCGAAACGGCCGCGAAGGTTTCGCTCTCCTATTTCCGCACCGCCGTTCAGGTGGACGACAAGGACGACGCGTCGCCCGTGACGATCGCCGACCGCACGGCGGAAAAGGTGATGCGCGAATTGATCGCCAAGGAACGCCCGAATGACGGCATTCTGGGCGAGGAATTCGGCCGCGAGCGCATGGATGCGCGCCGCGTGTGGGTGCTCGATCCCATCGACGGCACCAAAGCCTTCATCAGCGGCAATCCGCTGTTCGGCACGCTGATCGGCCTCGCCATCGACGGCAAGCCGGCGATGGGCGTGATCGATTGTCCGGCGGTCGGCGAACGCTGGATCGGCGCCAAGGGCCAGGCGACGCGCTTCACCGATTCGAAGGGGACGCGCGAGGTGAAGACGCGCAGCTGTCCAGATCTCAAGCTCGCCTCGCTCTATTCGGCCGTGCCGGTGTCGAGCGACGCGAATTTCCCGGCTTTCGATCGGTTGCGTGGGCTTGTGAAGCGCCCGCTGCCGGTTTGCGATTGCTACGCCTATGGCCTGCTGTCGCGCGGCGGCGTGGATCTCGTCGTCGAAGCGGGGCTCGGCATCTACGATTTCACGGCGCTGGTGCCGGTGGTCGAAGGGGCGGGCGGCACGATCCACGATTGGCAGGGCAAGGCGCTGACCACGGACTCGCCCGGCTACGTCATCGCGGCGGGCGATGCGCGCATGGCGGCGGCGGCCGTCGCCGCGCTCAAAGCCTGAAATACGCGAAAGAAAAGGCTTTTTTTCCGCTTCTCGTGAAGCATACTCCCTCGATCCTCGAGGGAGTTGACCCGCGATGCGCCACCTTGCCGCCGCCGCCTTTTTGACGACGACGCTGCTGAGCGCGGCCCCGCTCGCCGCCCAGGAATTGAGCCCGGGGACCGGCCCGCGCCACGCGATCGCCATGCATGGCGATATCAAGTACCCGGCCGATTTCCGGAATTTCCAGCACGTGAATCCCGATGCCCCCAAGGGCGGCGAGGTGAAGTTCCACACGCTGGGCACGTTCGACAGTTTCAACCCCTGGGTTATCCGGGGTACGGCGACGGGCCTCGTCGCGTTGACGGTCGAAACGCTGATGGTTGCGTCCGACGACGAACCGTTCACCGAATATTGCCTGGTTTGCCGCACGGTGGAGATTCCCGAGGATCGGTCCTGGGTCGAATTCGAATTGCGCGCGGAAGCGAAATTCCACGATGGTTCGCCGATCGAGCCCGAGGACGTGATCTGGTCGTTTCAAACCTTGCGCGACAAAGGAAGGCCGTTCTTCCGCGCCTATTACGGCGACGTGGCGAAGGTCGAGAAGACGGGCCCGCGCAAAGTGCGCTTCGTGTTCCGCAATGCGCAGAACCGCGAATTGGCGCTGATCGTCGGGCAGATCCCCGTGCTGTCGCGCAAATGGTGGGACGGCAAGGAATTCGACCGGCCGCTGACCGAAGCGCCGTTGGGCTCCGGCCCCTATCGCATCGAAAGCTTCGAGATGGGGCGCCAGGTGACGTTACGCCGCGTCGAGAACCATTGGGCGCGCGACATCGCGGTCAATCGCGGGCGCTATAATTTCGGCACGATCCGCTACGACTGGTATCGCGACGCGCAAGTGGCGCTCGAAGCGTTTCTGGCCGGCGGCTACGATCTTCGCCAGGAAAACACCGCGCGCTTCTGGGCCCAAGCCTACGAGACGGACGCGCTGCGGGGCGGATTGTTCCGCAAGCACGAGATCGCCGAAACGCGCGTGTCGGGCATGCAAGGCTTCGCGTTCAACACGCGCCGTGCGCCCTTCAACGACCGGCGCGTGCGCCAAGCGCTGGCCTACGCGTTCGATTTCGAATGGTCGAACAAGAACCTGTTCTTCGACGCCTATACGCGCACGCGATCCTATTTCGACAATTCGGAACTCGCGGCGAAGGGCCTGCCGCAGGGCGAGGAATTGGCGATCCTGACGCGCTTCAAGGATAAGTTGCCGCCGGAAGTTTTCACGACCGAGTACAACCCGCCCAAATCCGACGGCACGCCGGAAAACCGCGGGGGGCTTCGCGAAGCCGCGCGGATTTTGCGCGAAGCGGGCTGGCGCGTGCAGGGCGGCAAGCTCGTCAACGCGCAAGGCCAGCCGATGAGCTTCGAATTCCTGTTGCCGCAAGGCCAGGCGGCGTTCGAACGCATCATCGCGCCCTTCATCCAGAATCTGGAGAAGCTCGGCATCTCCGCGCGCATCCGCCCGGTCGATGTCGCGCAGTATCAAAATCGCGTCGACGATTTCGATTTCGACATGATGTTGTCGACCTTCGGCCAATCGGAATCACCGGGCAACGAGCAGCGCGATTACTGGAACTCGGCCAAGGCCGACGAAAAAGCCTCGCGCAATATCATCGGCATCAAGGATCCGGTGATCGACGAATTGGTCGAGCTGGTGATTTCCGCCCCCGATCGCGATGCGCTGGTCCAGCGCGTGCGCGCCCTCGATCGCGTGCTGCAATGGGGCTATTGGATGGTGCCGAACTGGTATTCGAACGTCGATCGCGTCGCCGCGTGGGACAAATTCGGTTGGCCGCAAACGACCGCGCGCGCCGGTTTCGATTGGACCAGTTGGTGGGTCGATCCGCAGCGCGAAGCCGCGTTGCGCGCCAAGCGCGGGCGTTAATCGACCGACATGGCCGCGTATCTGATTCGCCGGTTGCTGCTGATCGTGCCCACGCTGCTGGGCATCATGATCGTCAATTTCGCGATCATCCAAGCGGCGCCTGGCGGACCGATCGATGTGATCATTGCGGAAATGCGCGGGCTGTCGACCGACGCCACGCAGCGCATTTCGGGTACGGGCGGCACGGAAGCCCAGCGCCAAACGCGCTCGAGCGGATCGACGAACCAGTATCGCGGCGCCCAAGGCATCGATCCTGCTTTGATCACGCAGCTCGAGCGCGAATTCGGCTTCGACAAGCCGCCGCTCGAACGCTTCGTCACGATGATGACGAAATTCCTGACCTTCGATTTCGGGCGCTCCTTTTTCAAGGATCGCCCGGTCGTCGATCTGGTTTTGGAGAAAATGCCGGTCTCGATCTCGCTGGGCCTCTGGACCACGCTGATCGTCTATCTCGTGTCGATCCCGCTGGGGATACGCAAAGCCGTGAAGGACGGCTCGCGCTTCGACATCTGGACGTCGGGCATCGTCATCGTCGGCTACGCGATCCCCAGCTTCTTGTTCGCGGTGCTGCTTATCGTGCTGTTCTCCGGCGGGCGTTTCTTCGATTGGTTTCCGCTGCGCGGCATCCTGTCGGATAGTTGGCGCACGCTGTCCTGGCCCGCCCTCGTCGTCGATTATATCTGGCACATGACGTTGCCTGTGCTGGCGATGGTGATCGGCGGCTTCGCTGGCCTCACCATGCTCACCAAAAATTCGTTCCTCGACGAGATCGGCAAGCAATATGTCGTGACCGCGCGCGCCAAGGGCTTGACCGAGCATCGCGTGCTGTACAGCCATGTGTTCCGCAACGCGATGCTGATCGTGATCGCCGGTTTCCCCGGCGCCTTCGTCTCGATCTTTTTCACGGGATCCCTGCTGATCGAGATCATCTTCAGCCTCGACGGGCTGGGACTGCTCGGCTTCGAAGCGGCGGTCAATCGCGACTATCCGCTGATGTTCGCCACGCTCTATTTCTTCACGCTGCTCGGATTGCTGATGAAGATTGTGTCGGATATCGCCTACACGCTCGTCGATCCGCGCATCGATTTCGACCGGCGCGGCTGATGGCTTTCCAAGATCGCCTGTCGCCGCTCAATCGCCGCCGCTTCGCCAATTTTAAGGCGAACCGGCGGGGCTGGTGGTCGTTCTGGATCTTCGCGGCGCTGTTCGTCGTGACTTTGTTCGCCGAGGTGATCGCGAACGACAAGCCGATTTTCGTGATGTATGACGGCAAGCCGCATCTGCCGATCTTCGTCGCCTATCCGGAAACCGAATTCGGCGGCGATTTCGAAACCGAAGCCGATTATCGCGATCCCGAAGTCGTGCGCCTGATCGCGGAGAAGGGCGGCTTCATGGTGTGGCCGCCGGTGCGTTTCTCGTATCAGACGATCAACCGCAATCTGCCGGTTCCCGCACCCGCACCGCCCTCGGCGGAAAACTGGCTGGGTACGGACGATCAAGGCCGCGACGTCGTGGCACGGTTGATCTACGGCTTCCGCATCTCGGTGCTGTTCGGTTTGACGCTGACCGTCCTGTCGTCGATCGTCGGCGTCGCGGCGGGCGCCGTACAGGGCTATTACGGCGGCTGGGTCGATCTCTTGCTCCAGCGTTTCATCGAAATCTGGGACGGGCTGCCGCAGCTTTATATGCTGATCATCCTGGCCGCCTTCGTGGAACCGAATTTCTGGTGGCTGCTGGGCCTGCTGTTGCTGTTCCAATGGATGGGTTTGGTCGGCGTGGTGCGCGCGGAATTCCTGCGCGCGCGGAATTTCGACTATGTGCGCGCGGCCAAGGCGCTGGGTGCGTCGGACGCGTCGGTCATGTTCCGTCACGTGCTGCCCAACGCGATGGTGGCGACGCTGACCTTTATGCCCTTCATCCTGTCGGGCTCGGTCGTGGCGCTGACCTCGCTCGACTTCTTGGGCTTCGGGCTGCCGCCCGGCTCGCCGTCGCTGGGCGAATTGCTGGCCCAGGGCAAAGCCAATCTCAACGCGCCCTGGCTCGGCCTCACCTCGTTCTTTACACTGGGCATCATGCTGTCGCTGCTGATCTTCATCGGCGAAGCGGTGCGCGACGCCTTCGATCCGCGAAAGACGTTCCGATGAGTCTCGATCAAACCCTGCTGCGCGTAAGCGATTTGTCGGTCCAATTCGATATGGGCCGCGCGGGTAAATTCACCGCCGTCGATCGCGTGTCGTTCGAATTGCATCGCGGCGAGACGTTGGCGCTGGTCGGCGAATCGGGTTCGGGCAAATCGGTCACCGCTTTGTCGGTGCTGCAATTGCTGCCCTATCCGCTCGCCTCGCATCCCTCGGGCAAGATCGAATATCGCGGCGAGGAATTGTTGGGGGCGGGCGAGGGGCGGTTGCGCGAAGTGCGCGGCAATCGTATCGCGATGATCTTCCAGGAGCCGATGACCTCGCTCAACCCGCTCCACACGATCGAAAAGCAGATCGGGGAGGCGTTGACGATCCATAAGGGTTTGAGCCGCGAGGCGGCGCGCGCCAAGATCGTCGAATTGCTCCAGCTTGTCGGCTTGGGCGCGCAAGCCCAGCAGCGTTTGGATGCTTATCCGCATCAGCTTTCGGGCGGGCAGCGCCAGCGTGTGATGATCGCGATGGCTTTGGCGAACGAGCCCGACATCCTGATCGCGGACGAGCCGACCACCGCCGTGGATGTGACGATCCAGGCGCAGTTGCTGAAACTCCTCAAGGAGCTTCAGGAAAAACTCGGCATGGCGATCCTGTTCATCACCCACGATCTGGGCGTGGTGCGCCGCTTGGCGCATCGCGTGGCGGTGATGAACAAGGGCCGCATCGTCGAAACGGGGCCGGTCGCCGAGGTGTTCGGCAAGCCGCAGCACGACTATACGCGCCATCTTTTGGCCGCCGAGCCCAAGGGTAAGGCGGGTGCGCGCGACGCGAAGGCGCGCACGGTTCTGCGCGGCGACGACATCAAAGTCTGGTTCCCGATCAAGGCAGGCGTGTTCCGCCGCACCATCGGCCATGTGAAGGCGGTCGATGGAATCGACGTGAATTTAAAGGCCGGGCACACGCTGGGCGTGGTCGGCGAATCCGGCTCGGGCAAAACGACGCTCGGCTTGGCGTTGCTGCGCTTGGAGCGCGCCGAAGGCGCCATCGAATTCGACGGGCGCGATATCGTGGCCTTGCGCGGCGGCGATCTGCGGCCTTTGCGCAAGGAAATGCAGATCGTCTTCCAGGACCCTTACGGGTCGCTATCCCCGCGCATGTCGGTGGCGGAGATCGTCGCCGAAGGCTTGGCGATCCACGAGCCGGGCTTGAGCGAGCCCGAGCGCGATGCGCGCGTCGTCGCGGCGTTGAACGAAGTCCGCCTCGATCCCGCGACGCGCCATCGCTATCCGCATGAATTCTCCGGCGGGCAGCGCCAGCGCATCGCGATCGCGCGTGCGTTGGTACTCAAGCCCAAGCTTGTGGTGCTGGACGAGCCGACATCGGCGCTGGATATGTCGGTGCAGGCGCAGATCGTCGATCTGCTGCGCGAGCTGCAGGCCAAGCACGGCCTCGCTTACGTCTTTATCAGTCACGATTTGAAGGTCGTGCGCGCTTTGGCGGACGACGTGCTGGTGATGAAGGACGGCAAGGCGGTGGAACAAGGGACGGCCGCGCAGATCTTCGATTCGCCCCAAGCGCCCTATACCAAGGCGCTGATGGCCGCCGCCTTCGAACACAAGGTCGTCGAAGGCGCGGGGATGCGCACGTGAAACTGTTGTTCCTGTCGGAATCCGACCGCGCGGAAATCTGGCGGCCGGTATTGCAGCGTTTGGCGCCGGAGCTCGAATTCGTGCAATGGCCCGACGTGCCCGATCCCGCCGCGATCGACTTCGCCGCCGTGTGGAAATATCCGCCGGGCGAGTTGAAGCGCTATCCCAATCTGAAGCTCGTCTCGTCGCTGGGGGCGGGCATCGACCATATCGTCGGTGACCCCGATTTTCCCGCCCATGTGCCCTTCGTGCGCTTGACCGATCCCACGTTGACGGCGGGCATGATCGAATACGCGCTCTACGGCGTGCTGCGCCATCATCGGCAAATGCGCGCTTATGCCGCATATCAGCGCGAAGGGCGGTGGAAGCCGCTGCCCGCCCCGGCGACCGCGTCGTGTCGCGTGGGTGTGGCGGGTACTGGCGAAATCGGCGGCGCCATCGCACAGGCGGTCAAAGGCTTGGGCTTCGACGTCGCCGGCTGGTCGCGCACGGGGCGGGGCCCCGAAGGTTTACGCATGTATGCGGGGGATTCGGGCTGGATTCCCTTCCTGGGACGCTGCGACGTTCTGATTTGCGTTTTGCCGCTGACCGCCGCGACGCGCGGATTGCTGAATGCGCGGGCCTTCGCGGCGATGCCGAAGGGAAGTGCGGTCATCAATATCGCGCGCGGCGGCCATGTGGTGGACGCGGATTTGGTCGCCGCACTCGATTCCGGGCATCTGGATTATGCGCTGCTCGACGTGACCAGCCCCGAGCCGTTGCCGCCCGGCCATGCGTTTTGGGCGCATGAAAAGGTCGAATTGACGCCCCATATCGCCAGTCTGACCAACGCCGAAACGGCCGCCCCGCAGATCGTGGACAATATCCGGTCCTATCTTGCGGGCAGACCGCTCCGGAACCTGGTCGATCGAACCCAGGGCTATTGACTACCCGGTAGAGTCCTGCGAGTTAACGCCACCGGCTTGAACCCCCCGTTCCGGCCAGGGAAACCTGATTCGCAACAGCGACGGCACCACAGCCGAAACGATGTCCGACGCCGCCACCAAGAACGAACCGCCTGCCGAACTTCCGCCACCTAAAAAAGCGGATAAGAGCAAGCAATTCGCCTTCGATCATGCCGTCTTCCAGGTGAAGGGGGCGTATTTCGGATTCGGCAAGGACGGCGATACGGTGTGCCTGCATGTGCCGCTGGGCGACATCATGGCCGCCCTGCCGCTCGATGCGGTGTTGGTCCAGTTCAAGATCGACAAGGACAGCGAGGACGCCAAGCTCCTCGAGGTCGTCCAGAAATCGATGAAATACGTCCGCCGGATCGAGCCGGGCGATTCGATCCCCGCCGAAATCCTCGACGGCACGGCGTCCTGGCGCGTGGAGCCGCATCACGTCGCGCGCGCCAATGCGCGCATTTCGGTGTCGATCCTGTCGTGGATCAACGGCAAGCCGGTCGAATTCGGCGACGCGCATCAGCTCGAATCCATCGCGAACAACCCGGAGACCAAAAAGAAGGTCCAGGACGGGTTCGAATTGCTGGCCGAGAAATTGGGCCTGGGCCGCGCCAACAAGAATCAGGTCGTCGACAAGATCGAACAGCTCGCCAAGGAAAGCGCCTATATCGAGGCGCTGCGCGAGCGTTTCACCGATATTCAAAAGGTCTATACGGGCTTCAACATCCTGCACAACATCTACAAGCGCGAGCGCGGCGTGCAGGAGGAAATCGGCCGGATCCGGATTTTGATGAAAAAGCCGGTCGACGATATCTCCGGCATTCTGCTGCAAGTCGACGCGAACACGGGCGAAGTCTTCAACGTGTTGAAGCGTTTGCCCGAAGTGATCAGCTATATCCGCGAAAAGCGCGACGAGCTGCATCAGCGTTTCATGCTGTGGGACGATATTTTGCCGGCGTGGAAAAGCATGCCGATGGAACGCGACGGGCGCATCGACAAGCTGGTCCGCACGACCTATCGTTTCGTCGCGCGCCATTTCCCGCAGGATTCCGAGTGGAGCCTGATGCGCTGAGTATGGGCGCGCAGAGGATTCGATGACCGACCCCGAATTGATCGTCGATCGTCGGCGTTTGCGCCGCTCGCGTTCGCTGTGGCGCGCGGCCGCCGTCGTTTTCGGCCTCGGCGTCGTCGGCGTCGCGGTCGGGCGCAGCGATCTGGTGCGCGAGTTCAGCCCCTATGTCGCCGAATTGCGCGTCGCGGGCATGATCGTGCAGGACCAGGATCTGCTCGACGCGGTCGAGGACGTGATGGCGCGCGATCAGGCCAAGGCGCTGGTCTTGCGCATCGACAGCCCCGGCGGCACGGTCGTGGGCGGCGAAAGCCTCTATCACGCGATCCGCAAGGTCGCGGCCGACAAGCCGGTCGTTGCCGTGATGGGCGAGATGGCGGCGTCGGGCGGCTATATGGTTGCGATCGCCGCCGACCGGATCTACGCCCGCGAAGGCACGATCACCGGGTCGATCGGCGTGATTTTGCAAACGACCGACGTGACGGGCCTGCTCGACAAGCTCGGCGTATCGGCCGAGGCGATCAAATCGGCGCCGTTGAAGGCAGTACCCTCGCCGTTCGAGAAATTGACCGACGAGGGCCGGCGCGCCACCCAAGGTCTGGTCGACGATATGTATGCGATGTTCGTCGGCATGGTCGCCGAAAGGCGGGGTTTCGACGCCGAAAAGGCCAAGGAACTGGCCGATGGGCGGGTTTTTACCGGCCGGCAGGCCGCCGCCAACGGCCTGATCGACGGGATCGGTGGCTTGGCCGAGGCCCGCGCCTGGCTCGACGAAAAGGGCGTTTCGGCCGATTTGCCGTCCCGGGAAATCCGGGTCGGGCGCGACCAGGATTGGCTCGGCGGGGTCGCCCAGGGGGCGATTCGGGCCGTTTTCGGAAAAACCTATCTTCCCGAACGGCTTACGCTTGACGGGCTGGTGGCGGTCTGGCACCCTGAATTACGTATTCGTTAGCGATTTCAACAGGGTGTTGGGGCGATGACCAAATCCGAGCTGATTTTGCGCCTGGCCGAGCTCAACCCGCACCTTTATCAGCGCGATGTCGAGCGTATCGTCTCGACCGTGTTCGATGAAGTCGCCGCCGCTTTGGCCCGCGGGCACCGCGTAGAACTACGCGGTTTCGGCGCGTTCTCGGTCAAGCGTCGCGGCTCGCGCACCGGCCGCAATCCGCGCACCGGCACCTCGGTCGAGGTCTCGGAAAAGCATATCCCGTTCTTCAAGACGGGTAAGGAATTGCGCGAAAAGCTGAACGAACAGCCCAAGCCGGCCGCCTGATCGGGCGGGCCTGCTCCCCTTGCGCACGCTCTATTGGATTCTGGCGGGAACGCTCGCGGCTCTCGCGGGTTTGTTCGCGCTCAATAATCGCGGCGAATTGACCGTCGATCTGTGGCCGCTCGGGCCGCAGACGCAAATGCCGGTCTTCGTGGCGCTGGTTGGCGCCCTTTATATCGGTTTCCTGTTCGGCGCCTTGGTCGCATGGCTTGCGGGCGGTGCTTCCCGCAAGCGTGCGCGCGAAATGGCGCGCAAAGCCGCCACGCTCGATATCGAGCTTCAGGAACTGCAGGCACGGCAAGCGGGCGCGCCCGAAAAAGCCGCGCCGCCGATCCCACTGCCGCCCGGCTCGCCCTTCTAAGTCGCGACCGCGCTACACCTCATCCTTCGACAGGCTCAGGATGAGGTTAAAAATAGGCCTCATGGTGAGCTTGTCGAACCATGGGGCCGTTAAGTCAAAACACCTGGCGGCAATGACAGCGCGTGTTGCGCGATGTCGCCGGTGCGCGCCATCCAGACCGCGTCGCGATGCTTTGCGATATGCGCCAGCACGCGGCGCAAATGCAGCAGGCGAAACGGCACGCCCACCAGATAAGGGTGGAGCGACAGGTTGAACACCAGCGGCCGCTTGGCCGATAGGCGAAGCATTTCGTCGAACATATCGATCACCGCATCGGCCCAGACCGAGGGCGGCCATTTGGCGCCCATCAAACACGGCAGATCGTTGGTGTGGCGCGCATAGGGGATCGACAGCAGCTTCTTGCCGCTGCGTGTGGCGAGGAAATGCGGCTGATCGTCGGCGGGCCAATCCATCGTGTAGCGATAGCCGGCCTCGGCCAGCAGATCGGGTGTGGCGCGCGTTTCGGAAACCCATGGCCCCATCCAGCCTTGCGGCGATGCGCCCTCCTCGGCGGCGATGCGCGCCCGGCATTCGGCGAGCAACGCGGCTTCGCCCGCTTCGTCCATCGACGATTGACGCTCGGCATTCGTGCGACCATGGCCGACGATCTCCGCCTTGCACACGCGCAAGGCTTTCGGAATTTCGGGCGCTTCGTCGTAGGTCGCGGTGTTCATCAACGCGCTGACCGGAAATCCGTCGAGTGCATCGAGCACGTTCCAGATGCCGACGCGATTGCCGTAATCGCGCCAGGCGAAGTTCTGCACGTCGGGCTCGGGCTGTTTGGGCGCGATCTCCGGCCCCATGCCTTCGCCGAACGGAAAGACTTCGACGTTGAGCGCTACATAAACCGCCAAGCGTTTGCCGCCCGGCCACGACCAATCGGGCCGGTCGGGCAAGGCGGAATAAGGATAGCGGCCGTGGCTCGTCAGTTTTTCAAACGCCATTCGGAATCTCGTCGTGATCGCCGTTCAGGAATTGACGATACGCCGCCTCGGCTTGGTCCAGGAACAAGGTTCGCGTGACACCGGCCACGATGCGCGGTGCAATGTATTTCATCCCACTATTCGATGCCGAGACGGGGCCGAGGCTCATCACTGACGCACGGGTGATGTTGAACACGCGCTTGAGATACGGCGCCGTGCCCGGCGACTTCTCCAGCATCTCGCCATTGGCGCCGAGATAAAGGAAATTGCCGAGCCGCGCATCCGCCATATCCGGCGGCGGGGCGTAGCGGTCCTTCCACAACGCCGCGTGTTCGCGGATCGCGGCATATTCGGGCCGCTTGGCGATATCGACATAAAGCCCGGTCGCGACGATCGCGAAATCGTATTCGATTTTGCGTTCGCCGCTGGTCACCACGATCGTCTTGCCGTCGGGGCTTTCGACCTTGTCCCACGGCGTGGACGGGCACAGTTTGAAACCGGGCTGCGCCATCGCGCGATCGTAAGTCGGCTTGGGCGGCGGCTGGCCGATCGCGTAAAGCCGGCGCATATAGGCCCAGCGTTGCGCATCGGGCAGCGACGCGAAATGGGACAGGAAGCCCGGATACTCCATCCAGCGGCGCGGATTCTGGCGCGGCAATTGCGCGCGCCGGAAACACAGATCGGCACTGGCGGCACCGGCTTCCAACGCGGCGGTGGCGTTATCGAACGCCGAAGCGCCTGCCCCCAAAATGCCGATGCGCTTGCCCTTCAATTTCGCGAAGTCGATCGCATCGTTGGTGTGGGCGTAGAGTTCGGCGGGCAAGGCGCTGCGGATGAAATCGGGGATCGTGCGCCCGCCCGAACCTTCCGCACCCATCGCCATAACGACGGTCGAGGCATAGAACACCTTGTCGCCATCGGGCGTGGCGAAGGTGATCTTGAACAGCGTGTCGCTCAGCGGTTCGATGCGCGTGCAGTCGTGGCGGTTATGGACGACGGCGCCGGTCACGTGGCGATACCAGCGCAGATATTCCATCCATGTCGGGCGCGGGATGCGGAACATCTCATCCCACGCTTTGGCGCCGTATTTGGCTTCGTACCAAGACCGCACGCCCAGCGACGGAATGCCGAATTCAGGGCCGGTCAAATCCTTGGGCGTGCGCAGCATCGACATGCGCGCGAAACTCATCCACGGTCCTTCGAAGCCTTCCGCGGCGCGATCGAAACACGCGATGCGCGCGACCCCTTCGCGCTTCAAGCCGAAGGCGAGCGCCAGCCCGTATTGCCCGGCACCGACGATGGCGCAATCCAGCGCCACCTTGCCGTCGGGGGCGAGAACGGGTGCGACCCAATCGCGCTTGGGATACGCGACGATGTCGAGATCGCGCGCGATCCGTGCTTCGAGGGCGGGAAGTCCTTCGATAACAGTCTGGATGGGCATGGCGTTACTCCGATACGGACCGCTCTTGCCAGCAATCGACATGCCATTCGCGGCGCGGAGATTGCTATATTTCAGACAGAGCAGATCCAATCGCGGCGGAGCAATCGGATGCGGGACGGGACGGGTGGTCCCTTGATCGTCGGGGCGAGCCAGGTCGAGAACATCCTGGAAGTCGGGCCACTGGTCGAAGCCTTGCGCAATGCGTTCCGGCGCGGTGCGGTGGTGCCCGTGCGCCATCACCACGCGATGGAAGTGCCGGGTGCCGCCGATGCGACGCTGCTGCTGATGCCCGCGTGGCAGCCGGGGCGCTATGCCGGTATCAAGATCGTCACCGTCTTTCCGTCGAACGGCGAACGCGGCTTGCCGTCGGTCATGGGCAGCTATGTGCTGATCTCGGCGCGCGATGGGCGCCCGCTCGCCGTCATCGACGGCTCGATGTTGACGTTGAAGCGCACCGCCGCTGCCTCGGCCCTCGCGGCCAAATATCTTTCGCGTCCCGACGCGTCGAAATTGCTGATGGTGGGGACGGGCGCGCTCGCCCCGCATCTGATCCTCGCCCATGCCAGCGTGCGGCCGATCACCGAGCTCGTCGTTTGGGGCCGTGATTTCGCCAAGGCCGAACGCCTTGCCAAGAATTTCGATGGCCGCCGCTTGAAGGCGCGCGCGTTACGTTCGCTCGAGGAAGCCGTCGGGTGGGCGGATACGATTTCCTGCGCCACGCTGGCGAAGGAACCGCTGGTGCGGGGTGCATGGCTGCGACAAGGCCAGCATCTCGATCTCGTCGGGGGCTTCACCCCGCAAATGCGCGAGGCCGACGACGACGCGGTGACGCGCGCGCGCGTCTATGTCGACACCTATGCCGGGGCGACGAAGGAAGCGGGCGATATCGTCCAGCCTTTGGCCAGTGGCGCGCTCGACGAAAAACAGATCGCCGGCGAATTGGCCGAGTTGGCGCAAGGCCGTGCGGCGGGGCGTTCGTTCCATAACCAGATCACGCTGTTCAAATCGGTCGGCACCGCGCTTGAAGATCTCGCGGCCGCCGAACTCGTCTACGAAACGATCCGCAAATGAATCTGCTGCCCGATCCCGCCTTGCTCGCGATGTTCCTCGCCGCCACGTTGGCGCTGAACCTCACGCCCGGTCCCGACATGGCGTTGGTCGCCACGCGCGCCATCGGCCAAGGCAAGGCAGTGGGAATCGCAGCGGCATTGGGCGTGGGGGCGGGGTGCTTGGTGCATACGGCGCTTGCCGCTTTCGGCATTGGCGCGGTGCTGCGCCATTCCGAAACCGCCTTCGCGATCGTCAAATACGCCGGTGCCGCGTATCTCCTTTATATGGCGTGGGGCATGTGGCGCGCGAGCGCCGGCGAGATTGTCGCCGCATCTTCGGTCGCGCGCGTTTCGTTGATGCGCGCGTTCCTCGAAGGGGCGATCACCAACACGCTCAATCCGAAAGTGGCGTTGTTCTTCCTCGCCTTCTTGCCGCAATTCATTCCCGCCGATCATCCTTCGCCCGCATTGGCGATGGCCGTTCTGGGCTTGCTGTTCAACGTTTCGGGGACGGCGGTGAATGCGGGTGTCGCCGTGCTGTCGAGTG
>JAIUNH010000040.1 GCA_020161965.1 Pseudomonadota bacterium | reverse complement strand
AACGGTCCGAGCGCGACGCGCTCGGGGCTTGATCTTGGGGCTTGCCCGTCCGGGCCCGATCCCATAATTTCCGCGCGAATTTCCCTTCCGCCAACGGGACTTACCCAGATGGAAAAGCCGGTCAAGAAAGTGGTGCTCGCCTATTCGGGCGGCCTCGACACCTCGATCATCCTGAAATGGCTTCAGGACACGTATCGCTGCGAGGTGGTGACGTTCACGGCCGATCTGGGCCAGGGCGAGGAATTGGAGCCCGCGCGCAAAAAAGCGCAGATGATGGGCATCAAGGAAATCTTCATCGACGATCTGCGCGAGGAATTCGTGCGCGACTTCGTCATGCCGATGTTCCGCGCCAACGCACTGTACGAAGGCCAGTATCTGCTGGGCACGTCGATCGCGCGCCCGCTGATCGCCAAACGCCAGATCGAAATCGCGCGCCAAGTGGGTGCCGACGCCGTGTGCCACGGTGCGACCGGCAAGGGCAACGACCAGGTGCGTTTCGAGCTCGGCTACTACGCGCTGGAGCCGAATATCCGCGTGATCGCGCCGTGGCGCGAATGGAAGCTCGATAGCCGCACCAAGCTGCTCGAATACGCCGAGCAGCATCAGATCCCCATCGCCAAGGACAAGCGCGGCGAAGCGCCGTTCTCGGTCGACGCCAATCTTCTGCACATTTCCGCCGAAGGCAAAGTGCTGGAAGATCCCTGGCAGGAGCCCGAGGAATTCGTCTATTCGCGCAGCGTGTCGCCCGAGAAGGCGCCCGACAAGCCCGAATATGTCGAAATCGAATTCGAGAAGGGCGACCCCGTCGCCGTCAACGGCAAGAAGCTGTCGCCGGCGGCGATGCTGACCGAGCTCAACGCCATCGGCGGGCGCAACGGCATCGGCCGTTTGGATCTGGTCGAGAACCGCTTCGTCGGCATGAAAAGCCGTGGCGTCTACGAAACGCCCGGCGGCACGATCTGGCAGGCGGCGCATCGCGGCATCGAATCGATCACGCTCGATCGCGGTGCGATGCATTTGAAGGACGAGCTGATGCCGCGCTATGCGGAACTCGTCTATTACGGCTTCTGGTTCGCGCCCGAGCGCGAAATGCTCCAGGCCGCGATCGACAAGAGCCAGGCCAACGTGTCCGGCACGGTACGGGTCAAGTGCTACAAGGGCAGCGTCAGCGTCGTCGGCCGCAAGAGCCCGAACAGCTTGTACTCGCTCAAGCACGTGACCTTCGAGGAAGACGCCGGCGCCTATAACCAGCGCGACGCCGAAGGCTTCATCAAGCTGAACGCGCTGCGCCTGCGTCTGGCCGCGTCCAAGCGCAAGTGAGCGGCGACGGCGAGATCGATCCCATCGACGCCACGATCCTGCGCTTGACGCAGGACGTGGGTGCTGGGAAGTCGATCTCGCCCTCTGACGTCGCGATGGCGTTGGAACCGCAAGACGGCGCATGGCAGAAGCTGCTGCCGCGCATTCGCGCGCGCGCGGTGGAACTCGTTCACGCCGGGAAGATTGAAATCCTGCGCAAGGGCAAGCCGGTGCCCAACCCCGAAGGGGCGAAAGGCGTGATCCGCTTGCGGATCGTATCTGGTTAGACGAAGGTCTTGCGCTTGCCTCATCCTTCGACAGGCTCAGGATGAGGCCCCAACTTAAAAGCCTCATGGTGAGCTTGTCGAACCATGAGGCAGTTGAGATTTACGATGCAGAAAACCCGGACGAGCGAGTTCGATGTATCGGCCTATCTCGACGATCCGCTCGTGGTCGCCGAGTATCTTGTCGCCGCTGCAGTCGATCTGAATCCCGATGTTCTTGGCGCGGCGCTGGGCGACGTCGCCAAGGCGAATCTGAAATCCGCTTAGAGCTTGATCCCGCGACGCAGCTTGGCCGCGCGCAGCGTGTTTTCCAGCAGACACGCGATCGTCATCGGCCCCACACCGCCGGGCACGGGCGTGATCGCGCCGGCCTTCGCGGCGGCCGAAGCATATTGCACGTCGCCGACGAGCTTGGTTTTGCCCTCGGCGGCCGGCACGCGATTGATGCCCACATCGATCACGATGGCGCCTTGCTTGACCCAATCGCCGGTGACCATTTCCGGCCTTCCGACGGCGGCGATCAGAATATCAGCCTGACGCGCCATCGCGGGCAGATCCGCCGTTTTCGAATGCGCGATCGTGACCGTGCAATCGGCGGCCAGCAGCAACTGGCCCATCGGCTTGCCGACGATGTTGGATCGACCGATCACGACGGCGTGCTTGCCCGCAAGCTTCGGTTCGACCGAACGGATCAGCCGCATCGAGCCCGACGGCGTGCAGGGTACGAGACCCGGCCTTCCAATCGCGAGACGCCCGGCATTGATCGGGTGGAACCCGTCGACATCCTTGTCGGGATGGATCGCGTCGAGCACCGCGCTGGCGTCGATATGTTTGGGCAGCGGCAATTGCACCAGAATGCCGTCGATCGAATCGTCGGCGTTCAAACGCTGCACGATCTCAAGCAATTCGGCCTGGGTCGTCGTCGCGGGCAGCTTGTGCTCGAAGCTTTTCATGCCCGCTTCGAGCGTCGCCTTGCCCTTGTTGCGGACATAGACCTGGCTCGCGGGATCCTCGCCCACCAGCACGACCGCTAGACCCGGCGTCACGCGGTGCGCCTCCTCCAGCTCGTCAACGCCCAGGGCGATGGCCGCCCGCAGATCGGCGGCGATTTGCTTGCCGTCGATCTGCCGCGCAGTCACAGCCAGTACTCGTAGACGAGATTGCGCGCGAAGATCAGCAGCAGGATCAGCACGACGGGCGAAATATCGATCCCGCCGATGAACGGCACGAAGCGGCGGATCGGCCGCAAGGCGGGTTCGGTGATCCGATAGAGGAAATCCCCGATCGTGTAGACGATCTGGTTGCGCGGGTTCAGCACGTTGAACGCCAGCAGCCACGACAGGATCGCCGAGGCGATCAGAATCCAGATGTAGATGGAGATCGCGGTGGCGATCAGAATACCCAGGGACTGCATCGTTTCCCCTCAACGGCGAAATCGGAGTCGCAACCTATCGGACCGGCCAAGTCCATGCAAGGCCACGATAATCCGTCGCTTGACTTACGTCTGCCCCCCCGACATTATCCCGCGCCATTCATTCGGGCGGCCGGGGCCGTAGCTCAGCTGGGAGAGCGCCTCGTTCGCAATGAGGAGGTCGTCGGTTCGATCCCGATCGGCTCCACCAACCCGCCCCCGAATGAATGCCTGAGCCAGGGCGGCGGCCCGGCGCGCAATTCCAAAGCATCGGCCCGAATCGCCGTATAATTTGCGCTCCATGAGCGCCGAACTTCTCGCTTCCATCGAACATGTGGGCCTGCGCGGCCTGTTCCGTTACTGGCTGCGGCATTGCCCGGCCAGCGGCGGGATTCCGCGCGCCAAAACCTTCGGCGTCGAAGGCTTGTCGGATTGGGCGCGTAATCTGATCGTCATCGAAGTGCGTGCCGCGCAGAATTTTCGTTACGGCTTCTACGGCACGTCGTTCCGCAAGGCGTTCGGCATCGACATGACGGGCGCCAATGTCGATGATCTGCCGACCGAGCAGGCGAGCCTGCTGCGCGCCGAATATCGCCTGGTGCGCCGCACGCAACGCCCTTATTGGCGCGTCTATGCCGCGTGGTTCGGCAAGAACGACGAGCCGCAAACCTGGGAGCGTCTTTCCTTGCCGCTGACCAACGACAAGGGCGATGTGAAGTTCATCCTCGCCGCCGCCTATCGCGTCGATCGGGCGAGCCGGGCATGAGCGTGCGCCTCCGCGTGCTGGCGCTGCTGGTGGCGCTGGCCACGTTGCTCAGCGCCCTCTATGGCGCGCTGATGAGTTGGGCCGACGATCCGCTGGATGGCGTTGCGCGCGGCGTCACGGCCGGGCTGCCGATCAGTCTCGCGATCGGCTTGTTCGAAGCCTATGTCGTCGATGGGCCCGCCGGGCGGCGCATGCGCGCGGCACCGTTCATGGTTGCGGCGGGTTCGCGCTTCGCCGTGTGGTGCGTGGCGATCTTGGCCGGGCTCGTCTTCATGCGCAGCGCGTTTCCCGATGTCGGCGAGGCGGGCCACGGCTACGCGGCCGACATTCTGTTCAGCTTCGCGCTGATCGCGGTGGCGCTGTCCTATCTGTCGATCGACCGGCTGCTGGGCAACGGCAATCTGTGGCGCTTGCTGATCGGCCGCTATCACCGCCCGCGCGCGGAAGCGCGCATCTTCCTGTTCCTCGACATGGAAGGATCGACCGCCGCCGCCGAGAAGCTCGGCGCGCCGCGGTTTCTGGAATTGCTGGCCGGTGCCGTGCTGGATGCCACGCCGCCGATCCGCGCCGCGCGTGGCGAAATCTATCGTTATGTCGGCGACGAGATCGTCGTGACCTGGCCGATCGCGCGCGCCGACGATGCGGTTAAAGGCGCCATTGCGACGATCGCCGCCCTTGATGCGCTCGCCCCCGATTACACCGCGCGTTTTGGCGTCGCACCCCGTTTTCGCGGCGGCTTGCATGGCGGCACGGTGGCGGTGGGCGAAATCGGCGATGTGCGGCGCGAGATCGTCTATCTCGGCGATGCGGTCAATGTCGCCAAGCGGTTGGAGACGGAGGCCGGGACACGGCGTGCGCGTTTGCTGGTTTCGGGCGATGTCGTCGCAAGCTTGCGCGATGCCGGGCTTCGCGCGCGGCTTACCGATTTGGGCGATATCCCGATCATCGGGCGCGCGGCACCGTTGCGCACTTATGTCGCCAATACTTAGCTACTCGGCGCGTTTGAGCTTTTCGATGCGCTCGACCAAATCGGCGCGGGCGGGCAAATCCGCCGGGATCGTGTCGAGCAGACGCTGCCACAATGCCGTTGCGGCCAGCTTGTTGCCCGCGTTCGCGGCGTCGAGGCCGTTGAGCCACAGCGCCGCCGGGTTCGCGGGTTCGAGTTCCAGCAAGCGCGCCATCGCGACGCGCCCGGGTTCGGGCAAACGCTCGGTCTCGGGCACCAGATCGAGCAGCGCATCGGCGTAATCCTGCAGAACGCCGACATTGTTCGGCACGATCGCGACGGTGCGCGCATAGGCGGAAAGCGCCTTCTCCTTCTCGCCCAACACGCGCCAGCTGCGCGCCAAGCGCCGCCAGCCGTCCAAATCGTCCGGCTGGGCTTCCAGGCGCGTCGCCAGCGAATCGACCATCGTGCGGATGGCGGCAAGACGCTCGGGCTCGGGCAACGCGGCGATACCCGCCCCGCCCGGCGGCACGATCGAGGGCGGGCCCAGCGTAATCTGCGCGGGCGGATTGTCGCGCGACGCGCGAAGCGAACGCAGATTGATGCGCGATTCCTTCGCGGCGTCTTCCATGCGCGCACGCACGGTCGGCACCCACGGCGCATCCTTGGGCGAAGCGGCGATCAGATCGAACCAGATCCGCACCGCTTCGCGTGCTTGGCCCGCTTGCAAGCGTGCAAGACCGCTGAAGAAACGCGCGCGCGGATCGCCGGGTGCCGCTTCCAGCACGCGCGCGAACGCCGCTTCCGCTTCCGGCGTCACGTTGCCGTCATTCGCCGCAACGGCCGCTTCGCCCAGCAGCCCGGCGATCTCCGGCGGCTGGCCCGCGATCTCGTCGGCCTTGCGCCAGGCGGTCAAAGCTTCGGCCGTTTGGCCGATCGCGCTGGTCGCTTGCGCCAAACGCACCCAGGCTTCCAGATCGTTGGGGTTCTGGGCCGCACGCTCGCGCATCGTTTGCGCGAAACGCACGATCTGCTGGCGATCCGTCTCGCCTTCGTCGGGGCCTTGCATCCGCCGCTCGGCCAAAGGTTGGCCGGGCCGATCGGGCGATCCGCGATCGGAATAGAGGACGACGCCCGCAACGGGAATCGCGAGTACGAGCAGCATCGCGAATTTGCGCAAGGCCGGCCGCGCGACGCTGCCTTCGGCCGTTTCGTTCGCGACCGCCAGCAAGCGCCGCCCGATTTCCGCGCGCGCGGCCTTGGCTTCCGTCTCGCCGATGGCGCCGCGCGCCATGTCGCGATCGATCTCCGCCAGTTGATCGCGGTAGATTTCCTTGTCGAACTCGGCGCGCGATTGCGCGTCGCCCTTGGGCCGCAGCAGCGGCCACAAAACGGCGCCGATACTTAAGCCCGCCAGAAGAATCGCCAGCGCCCAGATCATTCGCGGCGCTCCACGATCGCTTTCAATCGCGCTTCTTCGTCCGCGCTGAGTGGGGCTTCGACGGCGGGTTTGCGCCGGCGCAGATAGACGAAGGCGCCGATCCCGCCAGCAATCAAGATCGCCAGCGGCCCGAACCACAACAATGCCGTATCCTCGCGCATCGGCGGGCGCAGCAGCACGTAATCGCCGTAGCGGCGCACGACGTAATCAAGCACGCCCGCGTCGCTATCGCCCGCGACCAAGCGCTCGCGCACCAAGCGGCGCAGATCGGCGGCCAAGGGCGCGTTGGAATCATCGATCGATTGGTTCTGGCAAACCTGGCAGCGCAACTCCAAGCTCAAGGCGCGTGCGCGCACTTCCAGGGCCGGGTCGGCCAATTGCTCGCTCGGCAGTACGGCCAAAGCCGGGCCTGCCAGCAGCAGCGAGAAGAGAAGAACGAAACGCTTCATGGTGCGCGCTTCAATTCTTCGATCAGCGGCAGGATGTGATTGTTCAGCGCATCGGGCGTGATCGGGCCGACATGCTTGAACTTGATCGTGCCCGTCTTATCGACGACGAAGGTTTCCGGCACGCCGTACACACCCCAATCGATGGCGGTGCGGCCGTCGAAATCCCAGCCGATCGCCTTATAGGGGTTGCCGAGATCGCGCAGCCATTTGGCCGAATCCTCGGCCTTGTCCTTGTAGGAAATCCCGTAGATCGGCACGGCATTCCCGCGCGCCAGCCGCATGAAGATCGGATGTTCGATCCGGCACGGCGCGCACCACGACGCGAAGACGTTGACCAGCGCCACCTCGCCTTTCAGGCCCGCACTGGTCAGCGCCGGTTTGCCCGTGCCCGCGATTTCCGGCAGCGCGAATTCGGGGATCGGCTTGTCGATCAACGCGGACGGGATCTTGCTGGGATCGCGCGTCAGGCCGAAACCGAAATAGATCGCGACGCCCGCGAACACGAGCAGCGGCAGAATGAACAGGAGACGCTTCATTCGGCCGCCGTCGGCATCGCCGCGTGCGGCAAACGCTGCGGGGCGCCCACGCGATGGCGCCGGTCGGTGAGCGACACGCCCGCACCGACCATCATCACCAAAGCGCCCAGCCAAACCCAGGGGACGAGCGGGTTATGATAGATGCGCGCGGTCCAGGCGACGTCCTGCCCCGCCATCGTCAGGAAGGCGGGCGGACCGGACGCGCCCGGCTGGCCCGCCCCTTCGGGATCGCCGATCGTGGCGTAAAGATCGGCCAACAGATTCGTGCGGATCGAGGCTTCGGTCGTTGTCGAGCCCGCCGCCGGGAAAAGACGCTTTTCCGGCGTCATCACGGCGTAAAGGCGTTCGTTCTTATAGACCTCGAACACCGCGCGCGTGGCGATGAAGTTCGGGCCTTCCTGGCTTTGCGTGCCTTTGAACACGAAGCTATAGCCCGCGACGTCGAACGCGTCGCCGTTGCGCACCAGGCGGATCACTTCGGTCTGCCACGCGGTCGATCCGGTGATGCCCAGCACCATCAGGCCCAATCCCGCATGCGCGATGGTCATGCCCCAAGCCGCACGCGGCAGGTTGACCGCGCGCGACCACACGGTGGCGAGCGGTGCGCGGAACAGCTTCACGCGTTCCGCCCATTCGACCAATGCGCCGAAGATCAACCACGCGGCAAGGCCCATCGCCAAGGCCGCGAGAATCTGGCGGCCCTTGTCGAAGGCGAGTGTCAGCAGGATCACGCCGAGGCTGAGCGCCAGCGCCACCCACAAACGTTGGAACACCGCACCCAGTTCCGCGCGCTTCCAGCCGAGCATCGGCCCGAACGACACGGCGATCAGCAGCGGCACCATCAACGGCACGAAGGTCGCGTTGAAGAAAGGCGGGCCGACCGAGACTTTGGCGCCGCCAATCGCTTCCAGGAACAACGGATACAGCGTGCCGATGAACACGGTCGCGGTCGCCGTGCCCAGCAGCAGATTGTTGAGCACCAGCCCGCCTTCGCGGCTGATCGGCTGGAACAAGCCGCCGGCTTTCAGCATCGGCGCGCGCCACGCATACAGCGCCAGCGAGCCGCCGACGGCGATGATCAGGATCGCCAAGATGAACACGCCGCGCTTGGGATCGACCGCGAAAGCGTGGACGGAGGTGAGAATGCCCGAGCGCACCAGGAACGTGCCGACCAGCGACAACGCGAAAGCGAGAATAGCGAGCAGGATCGTCCAGGTCTTCAGCGCGTCGCGCTTTTCCGCGACGATCGCCGAGTGCAGCAATGCCGCACCCACCAGCCAGGGCATGAAGCTGGCGTTTTCGACCGGGTCCCAGAACCACCAGCCGCCCCAGCCCAATTCGTAATAGGCCCACCACGAACCTAGCGCGATGCCGCCCGTCAACGCCGACCACGCCGCCAGCGTCCACGGCCGCACCCAGCGCGCCCAGGCGGCGTCGACGCGGCCTTCGATCAACGCCGCCATCGCGAAGGCGAACACGATCGAGAAACCGACATAGCCGAGATAGAGCAACGGGGGATGGAAGGCGAGGCCGGGATCCTGCAGCAGCGGATTCAAATCCTGGCCGTCCGGCGGCGGCGGAAACACGCGCTCGAACGGGTTCGACGTGAACACGATGAAGGCGAGGAACGCCACACCGATCATCGCCTGGATCGACAATGTGCGCGCCTTCAAACCCGGCGGCAGGTTGCGCCCGAACGCGGCGACCGCAGCACCAAACAGCGCCAGGATCAGCGCCCACAGCACCATCGAGCCTTCGTGGTTCCCCCACGACCCGCTGACCTTGTAGAGGAGGGGTTTGGCCGAGTGCGAGTTGCGCACCACGTTTTCGACCGTGAAGTCGGAAACGACGAAGGAATAGATGAGGCACCCGAACGCCAAGGCGACCAAGAAGAACTGCGCGTAAGCGGCGGGCTTGGCCGTCGCCATCAAGGCGGGGTCGCGCATTTGCGCGCCCGCCAGCGGCAGCACCGATTGCAGCAGCGCCACGCACAGCGCCAGGATCAACGCGATATGGCCAAGCTCGGGCGCCATGTCAGTTCTTCGCCCCCGGCGGTTCGGTGTGCTGCCAGCGCCCCGAGCGCTTCAGCGCTTCGGCGACTTCGGGCGGCATGTAGTTTTCGTCGTGGCGGGCCAGAACTTCGCTGGCGGTGAACACGCCGTCGGAAGCGAGCTTGCCGTTGGCGACCACACCTTGGCCTTCGCGGAACAGATCGGGCAACACGCCGCGATAGACGACGGGGACAGCGTGCTCAAGGTCGGTCACGCGGAAGCGCACTTCGGTGCTGCCGGTCACGCGTTCCAGCGAACCTTCTTCGACCAAACCGCCGATGCGCATCTGCCGGTCGACCGGCGCTTGATGCGTCGCCACATCCGTCGGCGTGCGGAAGAACACGAGATGGTCGTCGAACGCCGTCAGCGTCAATGCGGCGGCCGTGCCCAGGCCGATCATCGCCAGCAGCAGCACGGCCATGCGCCGGCGCTTGGCGGCGCGGGCTTTGGGCAGTTTCATGGCGCGTCCTCGCGCTCGAACGCGGCGAGATCGGCTTCGAGCCCGCGCAAGCGCCGCCAGCTCGAAATGCCGAGGCCGATCAACACCACGGCCGTCAACGCGTAGCTCGTCCACACGTAAACGGCGTAGCCGCCCATGGCGAAATAGTCGCTCATGCTGCGGGCTCCGCCGACAGGCGCGCCTGGACGAGGGCGCCCAAGCGCCGCTCGATCAACTCGGCTTGGATGCGGACCAGCGCCAAGACGACAAAGAGCAGCGTGTAACCCACACCCATCGCCAGCAACGGCCACAGCATCGAGGGATGGATCGCCGGCCCGTCGAGCCGCATGACCGAGGCGGGCTGATGCAGCGTGTTCCACCAATCGACCGAGAATTTGATAATCGGCAGATTGACCGCCCCGACGAGGGCGAGCACGGCCGAAGCGCGCGCGCCCCGCGTGGCGTCGTCGAACGCGTTGTTGAGCGCCATATAGGCGAGATAGACGAAGAACAGGATCAGCACCGAAGTCAGGCGCGCATCCCATTCCCACCACGTGCCCCACATCGGCTTGCCCCACAGCGAGCCGGTGGCGAGGCACAGAAATGTGAACGCCGCCCCGATGGGCGCCATCGCGCGGCCGGCGACTTCCGCCAACGGATGACGCCAGACCAGCGTCGCGGCACCCGCCAGCGCCAGATTCGCGTAGACGAACATCGCCATCCAGGCGGCGGGCACGTGGATATACATGATCCGCACGCTCTGCCCCTGCTGGTAGTCGGGCGGCGAAACGAGCAGCGCTTGATAAAGCCCGCAGCCCAAGCACAAAGCCGCCCCGCCGGCCGCCCACGGAAAAATCCGGGCGGAGAGACGCTTGAAATTGGAGGGGCTGGCGAAACGATGCCAATTCACGGGCGAGCCTGCATTTTTTCCGTTGCCGTCGTGCCAGGACTATGGCGCGCGGGAATGTGAAAATCCAACCCAATGAAGGCGACAAGATGGCGCGGTGCCCGGGGAATTGAACACCGCATCGCGGGGGTTATTCCGCCGCCTGGCGTAACGATGCCGCCATGGCGAAGGGGGCGATCGTCAGGGCGAAGACCGACAGCCCCGCCAGCAGAAAAAGATGGGGGCGGGGGCTCAAACCCGCGATCGCCGCATCGACCGCCGCGACGGCGAAAATCAGGATGGGGACTGTCAGCGGCAGCACGATCAGCGCGAGCAACGCCCCGCCGCGCCGCGCATTGACCGATAGTGCTGCGCCAATCCCGCCGAACAGCGACAGGCCGGGTGTGCCCAGCACCAGCGTCAGCAGCAGCGTCGCGTAACCGTCGGCGGGCAAATGCAGCATCGTCGCGACGATCGGCGAAATCACGATCAACGGCAGCGCCGTGGTGATCCATTGCGCGACGACTTTCGCTAGCGCCAGAAGTTCCAGCGGCGCGGGCGCTGTGACCAGCAGATCGAGCGAGCCGTCCTCCACCTCCGCCTGGAACAAGCGGTCGAGCGACATCAAGCACGCGAGCAATGCCGTCACCCAGACGATGCCGATGGCCACGCGCGCCAGGATTTGCGGCTCGGGCCCGATGCCGAAGGGAAACAACGATGCGGCGATGACGAAGAAAGCGAGGATCGTGGCGATCTCGTTCGGGTGGCGCCAAGCCAAGCGCACGTCGCGCGCAATCAGGGCGAAAGCGGCGTTCATGCGGCTTTCCGTTCGCCGAGCGTCAACGTCACCGCATCTGCACCCGCGAAATCCAAATGCGTCGCGGCGACGACGATGCCGCCCGTTTCGCGATGCGCCGCGATCGCGGTTTCCAAACGCGCGGTCGAATCCGCATCCAGACCGTTCGTCGGCTCGTCGAGCAGCCATAAGGGTGCGGGGGCGGCGATCAAGCGCGCCAACGCCACGCGCTTGCGCTGGCCTTGGCTCAACAGCCTTGCCGGCAGATCGGCGAATTTGGTCAGCGCGAACGCGTCGAGGGCGGCCGCGATCTTGTCGGCCGCTTGGCCGCGCAATTTCGCGTGAAAAGAAAGATGCTCGGCGACGGTGAGTGCGGGCTTCAACGCGTCGCTATGCCCGGCATAGGACGTACGGGCGCGATGGGCGTCGGGATCGTCGGCGATGTCGTCGCCGTTCCACAGCAGCGCGCCGTGCGCGGGGCCGATCAAGCCCGCCATCATCCGCAGCAGGCTGGATTTGCCAGCACCGTTGGCGCCGCGCAGCACCAGCAAGCCGCCGGCATCGACGCGGAATTCCAATTGCCTGAACACGATCCGCCCGCCGCGCAGGCAGGCGAGGTCATGGGCTTCGAACGACGCGCGACCGATCATGGGGGCGCAATCTATCGAAGATGCGGCGAGAAGGAAAAAGCAGGGGCGGAAAAAAATCGGCGGGCGGAGCGATACATCCACGCTCCAACCCGCCTTCGCGCAAGTTCCCGAGGGGACTGGAGTCCGGGGAGTCCGTCTCGGGCGAGAGGTCGGCGGAACCTTCGTGTGCGCGATCACCGTCGTTCCGTCGATAGACATATAACGGGCCGGATCGGGCGCTATTCGGGCGCGTTTATGGCCAAATCGTGGTTTTCGCCAAGTCCATGTAACGGAATGTAAATTCATGACTGAAACGGATCAGATGCGCGTTGTGTGCATTCAATTCGTCTCGATACATGCGTAAACCGCATGCCTTGCCTCGCGGCTTATCGCAAGTCATTCGCCGCGAGGTGGCGCATCTTCCTCCGCATTCGCGCCGGGACATGACCCGGCCGTCATGGAGAGAAAAATGTTGGCGTTCGTGTCGATGGTTTCGATGGTGGCAGCTCTGGGTGCGCTGGCTTGGGCGCTCGGCCGCTCGTCGGAGTCGCTGATCGCGACCCACCCGGCCATCATGGCCGCCGCGGCGCACCGCTAAACGCGGCCTGCCGCGCGGGTTCTCTCCCGCGTCTCAATCGTATTTCCGCAGATCCTCGATCACCTTGCCGTCATTCGGCAAGGTGCCGGGGCTTGCGAATTCGATCGCCCCTTTGAGCTTGGTGAGCGACGTCAAATCGCTCGCCAGCTTGACGGCGAGGGATTCGTTACGCGGCGCTTCGATGCGCAGCGTCATCAAATCGTTGTCGCCGTCGCGCGTCACGACCAGGCGGAACTTCGCGAGACCGTTGCGCTTCGCCGCCTCGGCCACTTGGCCGGGATGGACGAACATGCCTTTGACCTTCGTCGTCTGATCGGCGCGGCCCATCCAGCCGCGCAAGCGCGCATTCGTGCGCCCGCAAGGTGACGCGCCGGGGACGAACATCGACAGATCGCCGGTCGCGAAGCGGATCAGCGGATATTCGGGCGTCAGTGTCGTGACGAAGACTTCGCCGACCTCGCCCGGCGCCAAGGGCTCGCCCGTCCCCGGCCGGACGATCTCGACCAAAATCGATTCGTCCAAAATCAAACCTTCGTCGGCGGCACTCTCATAGCCGATCAAACCCAGATCGGCGGTCGCGTAGCATTGCAGCACGTCGATGCCGCGCGCGGTGAATTCGGCGCGCAAGGTCTTGGGCAAGGCTTCGCCCGACACGATTGCGCGTTTGATCGACGCGATATCGCTGCCGGTTTCCGCCGCCTTCTCCAACAGGATTTTCAAAAACGACGGCGTGCCGACATAAGCATCGGGCTTTATGTCGGCGATGGCGCGCAGTTGAAGCTCGGTATTGCCCACACCGGCGGGCACGACCGCGCAGCCGATCGCCTGCGCCGCCATTTCCAGCATCGAACCGGCCGGCGTCAGATGATAACTGAACGCGTTATGCACGATCATGCCGCGCCGGAAACCCGCCGCCCATAACGCGCGCGCCATGCGCCAATAATCGCCACGTTTGCCTTCGGGATCGTAGATCGGGCCGGGCGACATGAAGATGCGGCCCAGTGCGCCGTTCGCCACGGCGGTCAAGCCGCCGAAGGGTGCGGCACTTTTCTGCAGCTCGATCAGATCGGATTTGCGCAACACCGGCAACGCGGCGATCGAAGCGCGATCGACGATCGATGCGGGATCGACGCCTGCCAGCGTGCGCGCGAAATAGGGCGCGTTGGCTTTGGCATGCGCGATCTGTTTGCGCAAATCGGCGAACAACGACGCCTCGCGCGAAGCCGCACCGCGGGTTTCGAGTGCGTCGTAGAACTTGCTCACGCCAGCCACCGTTTGCGGCGCTTGTAGTGTTTGACGTCGCGGAAGGATTTGCGACCCGCACCCGAAACGCCGAGATAGAATTCCTTGACGTCCGCGTTGCCGCGCAGGGCTTCGGCCGTGCCGTCGAGCACGATGCGGCCGTTCTCCAGGATGTAGCCGTAATGCGCGTGGCGAAGGGCGATCGACGTGTTCTGCTCGGCCAGCAGGAACGACACACCTTGTTCCTTGTTGAGTCGCGCGACGATCTCGAAAATCTCCTCGACCAGCAGCGGGGCCAATCCCATCGACGGCTCGTCGAGCAGAATCGTCTCCGGGGCCG
>JAIUNH010000039.1 GCA_020161965.1 Pseudomonadota bacterium | reverse complement strand
TCCAGCGGCTGAACGAAGCGGTCGCGCAACTGCGTCTTCTCGCGCGCGAAGCCGGACAAGCGGCCGTGTCCGATCCGGCCGCGATGCCGAAAACCCCGCCGCCGCAGCCGCCGGTCGCCGCGGTACATCCCGCCGCAACAACGGACATGCCGCCGGCCCCGTCCCGTCCGTCAGACACCGCATCGGCAATACCGGCCACCGCGCCGACGGCGACGCCCGACCCCACGCCGCCGACGCACGTCGCGGCCGGGCAAGCCCCGGCCGGCCCGCAAAGCGTACGCGTCGGGATCGGTCTGCTCGACCGAATCCTTAGCAATGTCGAGGATATGCTGCTGCCCAGCCTCGTCGGGATCGAGCGCGCGAAGGAAGCGCGCCATATCGGCGACGAGGCGGCGCGGCTCGCCAGCACCTTGCGCCGGCGCACGCGCGGTGGTGCCGGCGTCGACGAAGCGGAGCGCAAGACATTGCTCGCGGCGCTGCGCGGGATCGAGGCGCGCGGCAAACGCCTCGCGGCGATGCTCGCCGAAGACCAGCGCGCGATGAAGGCGAGCACCAGCGCGTTGTTCCGCGAATCCCGCAAGGCGCGCATGCTGCCCGCCAGCGCGGTGCTCGACGCCCTGCCCGACATGATCGCCGATCTTTGTGCGGAAACCGGTAAACGCGCCAAGCTGCGGGTCCGCGGGGGCGGCATCGAACTCGACCGCAAAGTCATCGAAGCGGTCAAGGATCCGCTGATCCATATCGTCCGCAACGCCATCGATCACGGCATCGAAACGCCGTCGGAACGCGAAGCCGCCGGCAAACCGCCGCGCGGGCGCATCGCGATCGTCGTGTCGAATATCGACGGTAAGCGCGTGGCGATCGAGATATCCGACGACGGACGCGGCATGGACGGCGCCGGCCTGCGCGCCGCGGCGTTGCGCGCGCGTGTGGCCGACAAGTCCGCCATCGCGTCGTTGTCCGACGACGACGCGCTCGACCTTGCCTTCCGATCGGGCGTCAGCACCCGGACGATCATCTCCAAACTGTCCGGAATGGGGATGGGAATGGCGATCGTTCAGGACGAAATTTCGCGCATCGACGGCCGGGTCGCGATCCGTTCGACACCGGGCAAGGGCGCCACGATCCGCCTCGAGCTTCCCACCAGCATTGCCAGTTTCGGCGGATTACTGGTCATGACCGCCAAATCGCGCCTGCTATGGCCCGGCGACGCTGTGTTGCGGGTGATCGGCATTGGACGCGCAGCCGCCGATGCGGCTGAAACCTCGGGCCGGATCGTCCACGACGGACACGTCATTCCCTATCGCAATCTCGCGCGCCTGCTGGGGCTGCCCGAAGGCGGCGAAAAGGCGGAGCACGATACGCTTGTTCCTTGCGTGATCGTCGGCGGCGGCGGACGCGTCGCCGCGTTCCAAGTCGATCGCGTGGTCGGCGAAACCGACATTCTGGTCAAAGAACTGCCGCCGCCGTTGATCCGCGTGCGCAACATTTCGTCGGCCGGCCTATTGCCGACCGGCGAGATCGCCCTCGTCCTACGCCCCGGGGATCTTTTGGCGGCCGCGCAATCGGCGCAGACGGCGTCCGTCCGCCGCAACCCTGCGGCGGAGGCGACGCGAACGCGCCGCATCCTCGTCGTCGACGACTCGCTGACCACTCGCACCATGGAGCGCAACCTGCTGGAATCCGTCGGCTACGAGGTGGACGTCGCGACCGACGGTGTCGACGCGTGGAATTATCTGCAGAACAAGAGCGTCGATTTGATCGTTTCCGACGTCGACATGCCGGGCATGGACGGCTTCGAACTGACGTCGCGCGTGCGCGGCGACGCCAAGCTCGCGGATCTGCCGATCGTACTCGTGACTGCGATGGAATCGCGCGACGACCGCGACAAGGGCATTCGCGTCGGCGCCAATTCCTACGTCCTCAAATCCGCTTTCGATCAGTCAAACCTGCTCGAAATCGTGCGGAGACTCATATGATCACCGCGAAACCGCCGCTGCGTGTGCTGATCGCCGAAGACAGCCCGACTCAGCGCGAGCTCCTCGTCGGTCTGCTCGAAGAGTCCGGCGGATTCGAGATCGTCGCGACGGCGCCGGACGGCGAGACTGCGATCGAACGCGCCATCGCGCTGAAGCCCGATGTCGTGTTGATGGACTGCAACATGCCGAGGCTCAACGGCTTCGAGGCGACGCGGCGGTTGATGGATCGCCATCCGCTGCCCATCGTCATGACCAGCAGCACGCTCGACGACGCGGATACGCATTACGCTTTCGACGCGATCCGCGCGGGTGCCGTCGCCTTCCTGCGCAAGCCGGTTTTCGCCGATGTCGATCACCTCGAACGCGACATTGTGGAATTGGCGACGACCCTGCGCCTGATGGCGGAGGTGAAGGTCGTCCGCCGGTCGATCCAGCCGCCGGCGCGCGCCGCGGTCGTGCCGTCGGTCGGCGCGCTCGGCAGCGTCAAAGTGATCGCGATCGCGGGTTCGACGGGTGCGCCGAGCATCATCGTCGATATCCTGTCGGCCTGCGACGGGCGCCCGCCTGTGCCGGTGTTGATCGTCCAGCATATGACGCCGGGTTTCGTCGGCGGTTTCGCGCGATGGCTGTCCGACGTTCTCGGTTACAGGATCGACGTAGCGCAAAAGGATCAAGTCGCCGGGCCGGGCGATGTGCTGCTTGCCCCCGACGATCACCATTTGGGCATCGATTCCGTCGGGCGCGTGGTGCTGAGCGACGAGCCCGACATCGAAGGCTTCCGGCCATCGGCGGATTTCCTGTTCAAATCGGTCGCCAAATCCTGCGCGGATAAGGCAATGGGAATTTTGCTGTCGGGCATGGGGCGCGACGGCGCTGCCGGCCTTAAATCGATGCACGATGCGGGCGCGGCGACGATCGTCCAGAACGAAGCGTCGTGCGTCGTCTTCGGGATGCCGAAGGCCGCGATCGAAATCGGCGCCGCGCGCCACATATTGCAGCCCGCGGAGATTTCGAAACGGATCAACGCCTCGAAATTCCAACCAAGGGCCTGACGCGATGTCGATCTCCAGCTTCAGAGAACGGACCGAGGCGAAGATTTTGATCGCCGAGGATAGTCCGACGCAAGCCGCAGAATTGTCGTTTCTGCTCGAGGAGAACGGCTACACGGTCGAAATCGCCCCGAACGGCCTCGTCGCGATCGAAGCCGCCCGCCGTTTCGCACCGGATCTGATCATCAGCGACATCGTCATGCCGCAAGTGGACGGATACGAATTCTGCCGACGAATCAAGGCCGACCCCAATTTGAAGGAGACGCCGTTCATCCTCGTCACGTCGCTGTCGAACCCGCAGGACGTTTTCAAGGGCCTCGACGTCGGCGCGGACAACTTCATCGTCAAACCCTTCAACGAAAGCAATCTGCTGTCGCGCGTCAGGTATCTTCTGACCAACCGCATCCTGCGCAAGGCCGGCAAGCTTCAACTCGGCATCGAAATCGAGCTGGCCGGTCAGCGCCATTTCATCACCGCCGAACGCCAGCAGATCCTCGACCTGCTGATTTCAACCTACGAACAGGCGGTGTCGCTTTACGACTCTCTCGACGCGCGCCAACGCGAATTGTCCCGCTCGTACGAGACATTGAACGCGCTCTACGGCGTCGCCGACGGTCTCAACCGCGGCAAGACGCTGACGGATCTGGCCACGAGCGCGATCGAAGGCGGATTGCGTCTGCCCGGCGTCAAAGCCGCTTGGGTCTATCTGCTCGACGGCGACGAGTTTCGATTGCTCGCCGCGCAGGGCGCGCCCGAAGGCATGTTTGAGCTCGACGAGCAGTGCCGCGAATGCAAATGCCAGCGCAGCATGCGCGAAGGCACGTTCGCGGCGGGTGCGAGCATGATCGACTGCGAACGGCTCCGGCGTGTCGAGAACGCCGACGGTCTTCGCTATCACGCGACCGTCCCCTTGATCGTCGACGGCACGCCGATCGGCATCTTCAATTTGGTCGGCGCGGAAATGGGGATGTTTTCCGCCGACGAGATGCGCACGCTTTCGGGCATCGGCAATCAGATCGCGATCGGCCTCGAACGCGTTCAACTGCACCGCCAGCTCGAACGCACGGTCGAAAAGCGGACCGCGCAGTTGAAGGCGGAGATCGTCGAGCGCCAAGCGGCCGAACAAACCGCGCATCAGGCCGGCGAACGCCTCCGGCAGATCCTCCAATCCCTGCCCATCCCGACGACGACCGTCGATCTCGACGGCAACGTCCTGATTTGGAATCGCGCGGCGGAGGAAATCTTCGGCTACGCGTCGGAGGATGTCTTGGGCAAAGCCAGTCCGCTGCGGCTCGACGGCGAGGACCCGCTGGCGGACGCACTGGCCCAGCATCGTTCTCTCAAAGGGCTCGAAACCCAGCGCCGCCACCAGGATGGCACGATGATCGACGTGCGCGTCACGACCGGCCCGCTGCTGGACGACGACGCCTCGATCAAAGGCCATGTCGTTAGCCTCGAGGATATGCGCGAGCGCCGGAAGATCGAAGGCCTGCTGCGCCAGTCCCAGAAAATGGAGGCGATCGGCAATCTGACGGGCGGCATCGCGCATGATTTCAACAATTTGCTGACGATCGTGATCGGCAACATCGATCTCGCCGCGCATATAGCGCGCGAGAACCCAGCGATCGCCGAATTGCTGGAGGGCGCGCTGACGGCGTGCTTGCGCGGCGCCGATCTGACCAAACATCTCCTCGCCTTCGGGCGGCGCCAGCCGCTGAAACCCGAGATCGTCAATGTCAACAAGCTCGTCGGCGGCATGGTGAAGCTGCTGTCGCGCACGTTGGGCGAGAACGTAACGATAGAGCTCGTCGCCAGGCCCGAGATATGGCCGGTCGATATCGATCCGGCGCAACTCGATTCCGCCATCGTCAATCTCGCCGTCAACGCGCGCGACGCGATGCCGGGTGGCGGCAAGCTTGTCATCGAAACAAAGAACGTAACCGTCGAGGACGCGGGCCTGGGCGACGGAATCGCTCTGAAGCCGGGCGACTATGTCCGCGTATCCGTGAGCGACACCGGCCAAGGAATTCCCGCCGCCGTTCTCACGCGGATATTCGAGCCCTTCTTCACGACGAAGAGCCCCGGCAAGGGAACGGGCCTCGGCCTCGCGATGGTCTACGGCTTCGTGCGGCAGTCGGGCGGCGACATAACCGTCTATAGCGAGGTTGGTGCTGGAACCGTCTTCAACCTTTATCTTCCACGCGCGACGGCGATGGCGGCACCCGCGGCCATCATGCGGAAAAAACGGGACACGAGCGCCAATCGGATCGGGAAGACCGTCCTCGTCGTCGAGGACAATCCGGGCGTCCGGAAGATCGCCGAGCTCAATATCCGCCAGCTGGGGTTCGAAGTCATCATCGCGGAATCCGGCGAGGAAGCGCTCGCCGTGATCGAAAGCGGCGCGCCGATCGATCTCGTCTTCTCCGACGTCGTCATGCCCGGCAGCGTGAACGGCATACAACTCGTGGAGCGCCTCGCCCTTCTGCGGCCGGGCCTTCCCGTCCTTCTCGCATCGGGATTTCCGGAATCGGCGCTCAACGCGTCCAACCCGGAAATCCGCGTCAAAATCCTCAACAAACCTTACCGCATCGACGATCTCGAGACGGCGATAGACGAATTTTTCGGAGACTGACTATGTCAAATCGCACCATATTGATCCTGGACGACGAGCCGGAGATCGGCGCGTTCCTCGATAAGGTCGCGACGGGGCTCGGCTTTCGGACGAGCGTGACGACCTCGGCCGACGACTTCAAACGGACGGTGTCCGGAAGTGCGCCGGCCCATATTCTTCTGGATCTCCAGATGCCCGGCGTGGACGGCATCGAGATGCTGCGCTGGCTCGCCGACACGGGTTGCCGCGCGAACATCGTGATCATGAGCGGCTTCGACCACAAGGTTATCGATTCCGCGCGCCGTCTCGGGATCGAGCGCGGCCTGACGATTCCCGCGACACTGCAAAAGCCTTTCCGTGTCACCGATGTCGCAAAAATTCTCGATGCGATCGCGCCATCGGCCGACGTCATCGACGCGATGACGATCCGGCACGGCTTGCAGCAGAAGCATTTCTTTCTCGTCTACCAGCCCAAAGTCTCGCTGCGCGATCCAGCGGCGGGCGCGCCCGGCGGCTTCCAGACGGAAGGTTTCGAGGCTTTGATCCGCTGGCGGCATCCGCGGCGCGGCGTCGTGCCGCCGGTCGAATTCCTCAAGATCGCGGAACGCGACGGCCTGATGGACGAGTTGACGGAAACGGTGCTGGAGATGTCGCTCGCCCAGATGAAAGCGTGGTCGGACGAAGGTCTCGAGACGTCGATCAACATCAACGTCTCGGCGCAGAACATGCACAACGCGGCGTTCGCCGACCGCCTCGCCGCGCATTGCCTCGAAGCGGCGATCGATCCGTCGTGCATCGTCCTCGAACTGACCGAAACGGCCGCGATGTCGGATCCGGTGACGGCGATGGACATCCTCACGCGATTGCGGCTCAAAGGCTTCCGCTTGTCGATCGACGATTTCGGAACCGGTTATTCGTCCCTTGTGCAGCTCCACATGCTGCCGTTCTCGGAGCTGAAGATCGATCGCGCCTTCATCGCCGAATGCGACAAGCAAAATCAGTCGCGGATGATCACGAAGACCATCATCGACCTCGCTCGCAATCTCGGCCTTCAATGCGTCGCCGAAGGCGTGGAAACGGCCGAGACCTTGGCGCTTCTGCGCGACATGGGCTGCGACATGGCGCAAGGCTATTTCATCGCCAAGCCGATGTCCGCCGACGCCGCGACGGAATGGCTGCGGTCGGCGACGCCGACCGTCGCTTGAAGACGCTTCGCCCGGAGCGCCGCCGTGCTCATGCATTCCCAATCTGAGATCGCCGGCGGGTTGCCGAAATCCCTCGGCCGTCGATCGCCGCTGGGCAAGGCAGCGGCGCTTTGGGCGACGACGCTGTCGATTCTCGTCGTCGGAATCGTCGCCTCGTTCGAATTCAAATATTGGCTGGATCGGACCGCCAGCGCGGACGTCGCCGCGCAATTCGGGCGCACCGTCGACCGCCTGGCGGACGAGTTCGAGGACCGTGTACGCCAGCCCGTCTACGGAATGCGCGGCCTCGGCGCGATGCTGACGGTGCACCCGGCCACGACATACGCCGATTTCCATCGATACATCGCCTATTGGAATGTGCCGGACGAATTTCCTGGCGTGCGCGGCTTCGGATACGCCGAACGCGTCGCGCGCAAAGACATCGGAAGGTTCGTCGCGGCAGCACGGGCGGACGGCGTACCGCCCTTTAGCATCCGCACATTCGGCGATGCCGACGAACTCTACCTGCTAAAATATTTCGGCAACGCCAGCGGATTGGAATCGAGCGTCGGATTCGATCTGTGGGCCGATCCGACCCGGCGGCGCGCGATCGCATACGCGATGGAAAGCGGAAATCCGACGCTGTCTGATCCCTTGGTGCTCTTGACCGACGAAACCGGCCGCACCGGCTACATCTATATTCTGCCGATCTACAAATCCGGGACCAATCCGCAATCGGCGGCGGAGCGGCAGCGCGACGCCGCGGGCATGCTGATCGCCCCCTTCACCATCGCCGACCTATTGACGCCGCTCGCCACCGAGTTTCGCGGCATCGTCGATTTCGAACTATACGACGGCGCGCCGGATAGCGAGAGCGCGCCGCTCTTTACCTCGCCCGACGCAATTCGAAGCGCGGGCGTCCGCGACGACGAAATCGTCGTGTTCCGGACGGTCGGCGACAGGGTATTCGGGTTTCGAGCACTGCCGGGGACCACTATTCAGGCCCAGCTGGACCGACCCGCGAATTGGTTCGGGTTCTCGCTTGCGCTGTTCGCCAGTTTCATGGTGGCGGCGACAATCCATCTTCTTCTCGTTGGCCGCTCGCGCGCCGTCGCCTTGGCGGAAACGATGACGGACGATCTCGATCGGCTGGCACGTGTCGCGCAGCGCACCGCCAGCGCCGTCGTGATCGCCGATCCGGATCAGCGGGTGACTTGGGCAAATGCCGGTTTCGAATCCATGTCCGGCCTTGCGCCGGAGGACTATCTGAATCGCGATCTCGCCGAGATCGTCGCCGGGCACGACGGAATGTCCGTCGAGATCGATGCGGAAACCGGTTTCGCCGGCCAGACGATGGCGCGCCATAAGAATGGAACCGCGTATTGGACGGCGACGGAGATCGAGCCGACCCGCGATCGCTACGGCGCCTTCAGCGGCTACATGGCCATTCAGGCCGACATCACCGAGTTGACGCAAAAGAAGGCGGCGCTGGAGACGGCGAAGAGCGCCGCCGAAGCGGCGAATGCGGCCAAATCCGCGTTCTTGGCCAATATGAGCCACGAGATACGCACGCCGATGAATGGCGTGATCGGGTTGAGCCGCCTATTGGCGTCGACCCGCCTGGACGCGACCCAGGCGGATTACGCGGCGAAGATCATCGCTTCGGGTGAATCGCTCCTGGCCATTCTCAACGACATTCTCGACATTTCGAAAATCGAGGCGGGGGCCTTGGCGATCGAGCACGCGCCATTCGAATTGGCGGACGTGGTTTCACGGGTATCCGCCATCGTCGCGCCGGGTGCCGCGGCCAAGAGCATCGAGTTCCTCGTCGATTGCCCCGCCGGCACGCCGCCAACGCTGGTCGGCGATCCGCTGCGCCTCGGCCAGATTCTGGTCAATCTTTGCGGCAATGCGGTGAAGTTTACCGCCGTGGGTCAGGTCGTTTTGACCATCTCCGCGCGGCAAACCGGCGCCGCGACGATCGAGGCCACGTTCGCCGTGCAGGATAGCGGGATCGGCATGTCGCCGGAGACGGTGTCCGCACTGTTCCAACCCTTCATGCAGGCCGACATATCGATGACGCGGCGCTTTGGCGGAACGGGGCTCGGCTTGGCGATTTCGCATGCGCTGACCGAACGGATGGGTGGCCAAATCGGCGTCCAATCCGAAATCGGCCAGGGCTCCCGTTTCGACGTCACCCTCCCCTTCGAGGTTGCGCTGCGATCGACAATACCCCCGGCGGAGGCACAGGCGCCGACGGCGGGTCTGAAACTGCTCGTCGTCGACGACAATCCGATCGCCGCGCGGATCGCCGCCGCGATCGTCCGCGACCTGGGCATGGAGGCGCGGATCGTCCACGATGGCGAAGCTGCGTTGACGGCGTTAGGTGACGGCACCGCGCCGCCGGCCTACGACGCCGTTCTGCTCGATCTGGTCATGCCGGGGATGGACGGCTACCGGACGGCGCGCGAAATCCGCCATCGATATCTCGATCATCGACGGCCCGGCATCGTCATGGTGTCGGCGCTGACCCGATTGGACGACGGGCGATTGCTGCGTCCCCTCGGCATCGCGCCGCTTCTGGCCAAGCCGCTCGACCGGCGCATGATCGCCGATGCCGTCTGCGCCGCCGTCGGACGCACGAAGCCGACCGACCGGCCAAACACATTTCATGCGGCGCAGCGTTTCGCCGGATTGCGCGTCCTTGTTGCCGACGACAACGAGATCAATCTGCAAGTCGCCGCCGCGGCACTCCAACGCGAGGGGGCAACGACGATCTGCGTATGCGATGGCGACGCGGCGCGGCGCATATTCGACGATCCGGAAGGCGACGCTGTCGATCTCGTCCTGATGGACGTCCAGATGCCGAAGATGGACGGCTTGACCGCGACCGCAATGATCCGCGCCGGAACGCGCAATCCGAACGTGCCGATCATCGGGTTGACGGCTAACGCGTCGCGCGCCGATCACGGAAAATGCCGGAGCGCCGGCATGGACGACGTCATCGTCAAGCCTTATCCGCTCGAGGTTCTTTACGATACCGTTTCCCGGTACGTCGGCGCCGTGTCCCCGCAACCCGTCGCACCTCCTGCCCCGCACGCGGAACCGGACGGATGGCGCGAGGTCGATTTCGAGGCGTTGTGCGACTTGGTCGGCGAAGCGTCCACGGCGCGGTCGCTGCTGCACCGCTTCGCGCGAAACTACGCCGATCTCGATGCGCGCCTGACCGCCGCGATGCGCGACGATCCCGACGGTGAAGGCGCGCGCTTGTGCCACGAAATCAAGGGCGTCGCGGGGAATCTACAAGCGATACCGTTCTACGCCGCCCTCGTCCGCCTCGAATCCGATCGACGCGGGGATCCGGCCGTCCGCGATGCCGCACTCGCCGCCGCGCGCAGCACGCTACGCGCACTCCTCGCCGAAATCGAAGCGCAAGATTCCGTCGAAGACGACCGACGCGATGCCGGCCCCGAAATCCGGCCCGCCGAGTTCGAGGAGTTGCGCGGCCTGCTTTCTCGCTCGAACATCGCCGCGGAATCGAAATGGGCGGCACTCGCCGGCCGGATGAATTTGGAGCAGCGCCGCGTATTGCGCGGTCTCGACGTCGCGATCGACGACATGGATTACGAGAGGGCCCTCAAAATACTCGAGCGCCTGCGCGAAATTCCGGGCCACGCAAAAACGGAGCGGATCGATTGATGGCAACGACCCGGCAAAAAATCCTCGTCGTCGACGATCTCGTCGAGAATATCCGGATACTTTCGCGCATTCTGGAATCCGAAGGCGACATCGTCTTCGCGCGCAACGGAAAGGAAGCGATCGAACAGGTCGCCGCCGCGAATCCGGATTTGATTCTTCTCGATATCGGATTGCCGGATATCGACGGATTCGACGTGATCGCCCGCCTGAAAGCGGACCCGCGCTGCGATGGCGTTCCGATCATCGTGGCGACCGGCCGCGACGATGAATTCACGGAGGAGCGCGCCTTGACCGCCGGGGCCGTGGACTACGTCCTCAAACCTTTCCGTCCGACCGTCATCCGCGCCCGCGCCCGCACGCATTTGAACATCCGCGCGCAGACACGCCAGTTTATCGCCATCAAAGAGAAGCTCGAACAACTCGCGACGATCGATCCGCTGACCAACATCATGAATCGACGCGCCTTCATCGAACGCGGCGAAGCCGAACTTGCACGGATGGATCGCCACGGCGGATGCGCGACGATTCTCGCTCTCAACATCGATAGGTTCAAATCGATCAACGACCTTCACGGTCATGCCGGCGGCGACGCCGCCCTCGCCGACTTCGCGGACTGCGTCAAACGCCAGATCCGCGAACACGACCTGTTCGGCCGGATAGGCGGCGACGAATTCGCGATCCTGCTGCCGCAGACGGAAACGCCGGGCGCGGAATCCTTCGCGGCGCGCGTCATGGCGGCGGTCGCGAACAGACCGCTCAAAGCGGACCGCCCGCATATTGAATTTACGATCAGCATCGGATTGGCCGCGATCCATCCAAAGGAGCGCGATCTCATCGGGGCTTTGAAGCGTGCCAGCGACGCGTTGCACAATGCGAAAGCACAAGGAAGGAATCGCCACACGGCTTCCTCCGATTGATCGCCGCGGCGCCGAGGTACCGTTGATTTCAGGGGGCGGATACCAAGAATGGAATTATCGGCCTGAGATCAAAGCAAGGGTCTCGGTATGACGAAATCGGGGACTTCCGGCACCGAGCTCCCGAATTTCGACGTGACGCCCGGCAATGGTGCCCGGCAATGGTTGGTGTCGCCGGGCGTCTAAGCCCGTGCCGCACGCAGCCGGAACAACGGCCAGAGCAGCATCGTGATCGCGATGGCGACGAAAGCGAGCGCGATCGGCCGATCGAGGATCGTCCAGAACGTGCCGCCCGAAGCCATCAACCCCGTGCGCAGCTGCTCCTCGGCGAGCGGCGCCAGAACCATACCGACGACGAAGGGGGCGATGGGGACACGCGCATATTCCATCGCGTAGCCGATCAGGCCGAAGCCGAGCATCACCCAAACGTCGAAAACCCGCGAACCGCCGGTGAAGGCGCCAAGCACGCAGATCGCGAACACCATCGGGAATATCCAGGCGCGTTCCAGCACCATCAGCCAGGCGAAGATCATCACGCCGCCGGTCATGAAGATGAACATCAGCACATGGCTGAACAGATGCGCCGCGACGATCGCGTTCACGATCTCCGGGTTATGCGTATAGAGCATCGGCCCGGGTGCGAGGTTATGAACCATCAACGCGCCGAGCAGCACGGAATCGGCCAGCCCGCCGGGAATGCCCAGCGCCAATAGCGGAATGAGCGTACCGCCGGTCGTCGCGTTGTTCGCACTTTCGGCGGCGACGATCGCTTCTTCGCTGCCCTTGCCGAATTTCTCCGGCTCCTTCGACGCCGCGCGCGCGGTCGTGTAGGCGACGATCGATGCGATCGTGGCGCCAACGCCGGGCAGAATACCCATCGCGATACCGATCAGCGATGAGCGAACCATGTTGAAGCCGTGGCGCACATAGTCGCGCAACGACAACACGATGCCGCGCATATTGGCGCGCACGCGTTCGCCGGCCTGTTCGTCGATATTGACCGTGTCGGACAGCAACTGACTGATCGCGAAAATGCCGAGGATCACCGGCAGCAATTCGAAGCCGGAGGACATCTCAACCCAGCCGAAGGTGAACCGCTGGGCGCCCGACGACGAGTCGAGCCCCGGCATCGCCACCAGCATGCCGAACAGCGCCGAGATGATGCCCTTGATCAGCGAGCCGCGGCTGAGCGAGGCGATCAAGGTCAGCGCCAGACAGACGATGGCGAAATATTCCCACGGCCCGAACACGACCGCGACGCGGGCGAGCGGCGGGGCCAGCATCACCAGCGCCACCCACGACAACGCGCCGCCGACGATCGAGGCGGAATTGCCCAGGCCCAACGCACGGCCCGGATGCCCCGCCTTCGCCATCGGGAAGCCGTCCATCGTGGTCATGATCGCGTTGGGTTCGCCGGGAATGCGCATCAGCGTTGCGGTGATGAGCCCACCGCTGACGGCACCGACGAAGGCCGCGATCAGCAGCACCACCGCATCAATGCTCGCCATCGTGAAGGTGAAGGGCAGAATCAACACTAGCAGCGTGCCCGCATTGATGCCAGGCAGCACGCCGATGACGATGCCCAGGAACACACCGCCGCACATCAACAACAGCAGCGACGGTTGCAGCAGATGAAGAAACGCGTCGATCATGGCATGGGCAATCGCAGCAAAGTGCCGAAGACGTAGTCGAGGAACGCCGCACCGACGATCGCGATCGCCAAGGCGATCCCGGCCGAACGCGAATCGCGCGGCGACATGGCGATGCCAAGCGCCGCGAGCAACGCCGCCGTCGCCCACATGTAATTGTCGGGCAGGATTTGCAGGATGGCGGTATAGGCCGCCACCGCGAGGAAGCTGAACACCGCAAGCCAAGGGCGCGGCGGCGCCGTTTGGTCGGCTTGATTGACGCCGACGATCAGCGACGTTTCGGCCGCCCCGATGCGCTTGCCGGCGAGCGTCATGACCAGCGCCACGACGCCCATGATCGCCAGAAAACCCGCAATCGCCATCGGGAAGGAGCCCGCCCCCAGCGGATCGAAACGCGACGCGGGCAGCTTGCGCGCCTCGAAGAAGAACAGCGCGCCGACGGCGATGGTCACCGCCGCGAACGCGAGATCGGCGTTGCGCGCCTTACGCGTATCGTCCATTGCGATCGTCTTGCGTCAGCCGCCCAAAGCCGGCCCAAGCGGCTGCACGATGCGATCGATCTGCTCGACGCGCGCCTTGGCACCGGCGGCGTCAAGGTGAACGGCGTCCACACCTTGCTTGGCCAGCGCTTCCTTCAGCGCGTCGTCGGTCATCGCCTTGCCGATCGCGTCGGAGAACCGCTTCACGATGTCCGCCGGCGTGCCCTTGGGCGCGAACCACCACGTATCGACCGAGATATCGGTCGCGATGCCGAGTTCCTTGGTCGTGGGCACGTCCGGCCACAGGCGGCTGCGATCGGCGCCGACGACCGCGATCGCTTTCACGCCCGTACCCTGGAAGCCGAGATATTCCTGCGGGCTGACGAAGGTGTAGCCGGTATGGCCGCCGAGCACCGAGGCGAGGCGCTTAGGCCCGTCGCCGACATTGACCACGCGCGCCTTGAAGCCCGCGTCGTTGGCGAGCGAAAGGGCGGCGATATGCACGGCACCGCCGATCGAATTGGCTTCCGTGATTTCGCCGGGCTTGGCCTTCGCCGC
>JAIUNH010000038.1 GCA_020161965.1 Pseudomonadota bacterium | reverse complement strand
CAAATACATCGGCGACAGCATCATGGCGCTGTTTGGCGCGCCGGTCGCCCACGAGGACGATCCGCTGCGGGCCGGTGAGGCTGCACTGGCCATGCAGGCCTTCCTTGCTGCTTTCCGCGTGCCGGGCCGATCAGATGCGGCCGCGATACGCCCAGATAATCCGCCGCTTCCTGGGTGGTCAGATTCGCATGGATCGGAATCAGCGTGACGGCATTGCCATGCGACATCTCGGTCAGCAGATGCGAAATTAGCCGCATCGCGGCGTTCGGCAATGTCAGCTCGGCGCCGTTATCCAGGCGCACTTTGAAATCCGCTTTGGCGTTCGCCAATCCCGCCGCCGACAAAACGCGGCTCGATTCCGTCGCCAACGCGATGTCCTTTGGCGTCGGCACGATCGTGTCGGAATTCTCCAATAATGCCGTCATGGATGCTCTCCTCGACGACAACTATAAACACAACGGCGTTAATCGCAATAAACGAAATATCCGAAACAAACGAAAATCAATATCGTTTGAAATCAGCGATCTAAGCCCCGTTGGCGAAACGCTTGGCGGCGGTTTCGACCGTCAGGATATGGCCGCGCATTTCGGCGGCGGCATTCGGCTGATCGCCGCGCAAAATCGCCTTCACCACGCGGTCGTGTTCCTCGTGCGAGCGCGCCATGCGGCCCAGCGAACCGAACTGCGCCCGGCTGAACGGCGAAATCCGCGTGCGCGTCGCCAGCGTGATCTCGACCAGATATTCGTTGTGGCTACCGGCATAGATCGCCGCGTGGAATTCTTCGTTGAGGTGGTGATAGCGCTTCGGGTCGCCGCCGCGCACCGCTTCGCCCAGATCGCGATGGATGGTTTCGAGTGCGGCGCGCTCGCGCGGGCTCATATGCACCGCCGACAGTCCGGCGCACAAAGCTTCCAGCTCGGCCAGTACGTCGAACATGCCGCGCAAGCGATCGACCGACGGCAAAGCGACCAGCGCGCTTTGATGCGCGCGCAACTCGATCAGGCCCGACGCGGCAAGCTCGCGCAGCGCTTCGCGCACCGGCGTGCGCGACACGTTGAAGCGCCGCGCGATCTCCATTTCCTCCAGCGGCGTGCCCGGCGCTAGCCGGCCATGGACGATCTCGTCCGCCAACTGGCCGCGCAACTCCTCGCCGCGTGTCCGGGGGGCGGTGCCCAAAATCGGTTCCCTCTCGTGAGGTCAGGACCCGATGTTAGCGATTAGCGTGCCAGACTCAAACGCCGATAGGCCAAGGCTTCGGCGATATGGGCGCGTGCGGGCGTGGCGGCGCCCGCTAGGTCCGCGATGGTGCGGGCGACGCGCATCACGCGATGATAGCCGCGCGCCGACAAGCTAAGGCGCGTCGCGGCATCGTCGAGCAATTTGCGCCCTGCGGGTTCGGGGGCGGCGAGGTCTTCGAGCGCACGCCCGTCGAGCTCGGCATTGGTGCGCGGGCGTTCGCCCTCCGGCATCTCGGCGAAACGGACGCGCTGCGTTTCGCGCGCGGCGGCGACACGCGACGCCACTTCGCGGCTGCCTTCGGCGGCGGGCGGCAGCGACAAATCGCCGGGCCGCACGGCGGGCACATCGACATGCAAATCGATACGGTCGAACAACGGGCCCGATATCTTGGCCTGATAATCGACGGCGCATTTGGGGGCACGCCCGCAGGCCTGGGCGGCGTCATCCAGATGCCCGCAGCGGCACGGGTTCATCGCCGCGATCAACTGAATGCGCGCGGGGTACGCGACATGCGCGTTGGCGCGCGCCACGACCGCGCGACCGGACTCAAGCGGCTGGCGCAAGGCTTCAAGCGCCGGGCGCTGAAACTCGGGTAGCTCGTCCAAGAACAAAACACCGAGATGCGCGAGACTGACTTCACCTGGTTTGGCGCGTGTGCCGCCGCCGATCAACGCGGCTTGCGTCGCCGTATGGTGCGGATCGCGGAACGGGCGGCGGCGCTCGATCCGGCCTTCGGCCAGCAAACCGGCGACCGATTGGATCATACTGGTTTCGAGCGCTTCTTCGGGCGTGAGCGGCGGCAGCAAGCCCGGCAGGCATTTCGCCAGCAGCGATTTACCCGCCCCCGGCGGCCCGATCATCAGCAGGTTATGGCCGCCCGCCGCCGCGATCTCCAACGCGCGCTTGGCCGTCTCCTGGCCCTTCACGTCTTTGAGGTCGGGACCGGGGGCGGCGGATTGAATGCTTTTCTGGCGCGGCTGGGCCAGCATCTGGCGGCCGAGCAGATGATTAACGAGGCTCATCAGGGTGGGGGCCGCGACGATCTCGAAGCGCCGCTCGTCGCCCGCCCACGCCGCTTCGCCGCCCGTCGCCTCGGGGCAGATCAGGCCTTTGCCCGCACCGTTGGCCGAGATCGCGGCGAGCAACACACCGGGCACCGGCAGAATGCGCGCATCGAGCGTGAGTTCGCCTAAGGCCACGAACCGCTCGACCGATTCCGGCGGCAATACGCCCATGGCGCCGAGTAAGCCGAGCGCGATCGGCAGATCGAAATGCGCCCCTTCTTTGGCGAGATCGGCGGGGGCGAGATTGACCGTGATGCGCTTGCCCGGCAGCGCGAGGCCGATGGCGGACAAGGCCGCGCGCACGCGCTCCTTGCTTTCCTTGATCGCGTTATCGGGCAGGCCGACCACGGCGAAGGCGGGCGCGCCGCCCGCGATCTGCACTTGCACGTCCACCGGCACGGTCTCGATGCCCTGAAACGCGACGGTGGTAATGCGTGCGACCAACGGAACCTCACGAAGCAGGTGCCATTAATACGGCCGTATTTCCGGTTGTTCAACCGGCCAAGAAAAAGGGCCCCGCCTTGCGACGGAGCCCTTCCTGCCGATTCCGCTCGAGGGGCGCGGAATCAGGCGGCGATCGCCTGTGCCTGATCGCCATTTTCCGCGTCGAGTGTGGCGGCCACCGCATGCAGCGTCGCGGCGATACGCACCGCCGTCTGGATCGCCACCGCTTCCACGCCGTGCTGGCGCAGAACCTTCTCGTGGCTGTCCATGCACATGCCGCAGCCATTGATCGCCGACACGGCGATCGACATCAGCTCGAACGGGATTTTCTCCACACCCGGCTTCGCCATCGCGTTCATGCGCAGCTTGGCCGGCAGCGTGGCGTAATCCTGCGCCGACACGAGATGGGTGAAGCGGTAGTAGATATTGTTCATGCCCATGATCGCGTTGGCGATCTTGGCGGCCTGCATCTCTTCGGCCGTGAGCACGGTGGCGAACTCACCCAGCACCGCGTCGCGCACTTGGCCCTGGCGCGAAGCCAGGGCCGAGGCGACGAACACGAGGGCCCGGCTCTTGTCGTCGAGACCGGCATCGGTCGCGAGCGACGAGAGGTTCAGCTTCAAATCGCGCGCATAGTCGGGCAACGCGTTCTTGAGGCTTTCGAGCGACATCGTAGTCTCCTTGCGTGAGGGGTTAGGCGACCTTCAGAACCTCGTCGCCCTTCTTCCAGTTGCAGGGGCACAGCTCGTCCGTCTGCAGCGCGTCGAGAACGCGCAGCACTTCGGCCGGGTTGCGACCCACGCTCAGATCGTTGACCGACACGAAGCGGATGATGCCTTCCGGATCGACGATGAAGGTCGCGCGCAGGGCCACGCCCTCGTTCTTGTCGAGCACGCCCAGCGCCGTCGAGAGTTCGCGCTTGATGTCGGCGAGCATCGGGATCGGCAGCGCCTTCAGGTCGGCGTGGTTCTGGCGCCAGGCGAGGTGGACGAACTCGCTGTCCGTCGAAGCGCCGTAGACGACCGCGTCGCGGTCCTTGAAGTCGCCGGCGAGCTTGCCGAACGCCGCGATTTCCGTCGGGCAGACGAAGGTGAAATCCTTCGGCCAGAAGAACACGACCTTCCACTTGCCCTTGTCGGTTTCGTTGTTGATACGCGTGAACGCCTTCGCCATATCGGTCGAAACGACGGCCTGCAGGTCGAATGCGGGGAATTTGTCGCCAATGGTCAGCATTTGTGTCCTCGAGAGTTGGGTAGAAACGAGCCGGGGCGGAAAATGCCGCATTGCAGCTAATCGATCCAACGAGTATTTTCGTTGATATCCATCGAGGAAACCGATGATCCATCTGCCCACACTCAAGCAGCTTCGCCACTACGCCGCCTTGGCCGAGAAGGGGAATTTCGGCCGTGCGGCGGAAATGGCGGGCGTCACGCAATCCACGCTGTCGGCGTCGATCCAGGAGCTGGAGGCGATTTTGGGTGCGCCCTTGGTCGATCGCGGCAAGCGCGGTGTGGTGTTCACGCCGTTGGGCGAGCGTGTGCTGGAACGCGCCAAATCCCTGCTGGCGGATGCCGAGGAATTGGCGCGCGAGGCGAGTGCGGCGCGTGCACCGCTGACCGGCGAGTTGCGCTTGGGCGTAATCCCAACCGTGTCGCCGTTTCTGCTGCCGCGCGTTTTGCCGCGCTTACGTAAAGCGCATCCGAAGCTGAAATTGTTCCTGGTCGAGGATCAGACCGAACGCCTGATCGAGCGCCTGCGTGACGGCGCGATCGATTGCGCGCTGCTGGCCTTGCCTTACGACACGGGGCCGGTCGATAGCGCGTCGATCGGAGCGGATGTGTTCCGCTTGGTCGTGCCCAAGGCGCATCCGCTCGCCAAAGCCAAGCGCGTGTCGCCCGCGATGGTGCGCGGCGAACCGCTGTTGCTGCTCGAAGACGGGCATTGCCTGACCGACCATGCGCTGTCGGCCTGCGGCATCAAATCGGCGCGCCCGCGCGACGCCTTCGCTGCGACGTCGCTGTTCACCCTCGTTCAAATGGTCGCCAATGGCTTGGGCGTGACATTGCTTCCCGATCTGGCGCTGGACGCCGGCATTTTGCGCGGCACCGATCTGGTCGCGGTGCCGGTGGATGGCGATCCGTCGCGCGAATTGGGCCTCGTCTGGCGCAAGGGCACGGCGCGCGCGGCGGAGTTTCGGCTGCTCGCGCAGGCCATCGCGCGCGATTCACGAAGCGGCGCCACCCGCGTATAGTACGCCCGCACCGCGCGGGTCGATTCGCGGAACCGAATCGAACATGCGTTTCATTCTCCGATTTCTATTCGTGCTGGGCCTCGGCGCCCTGTCGGTGGCGTGCGCGCCGCGCGTGGTGACGCCACCGCCGATTCAGATTCAGCCGCCGCCGGCCCCGGTCGCGCAAAGCTGCTACGACGCGCTGACCCAGCTTGGCGCCAAATTCGAAGCGCGCCAGAACATGCCGCGCAACGCGCAAGGCTGTTTCATCGACGAGCCGGTGATGCTGGAACAAGCGACGATCCCGCTGAACCGTCCGGCGTTGATGACGTGTCCGCTGGCCCAAGCGCTGGCGGAATTCGAACGCGACGTGGTGCAGCCCGCCGCCCAGCGCCATTTCAACCGGCCGGTCGCGCAGCTCATCCATTACGGCGCCTATGTCTGCCGGGCGCAGACCGGACGCGCCAGCCGCCTTTCCGAACACGGCATGGGCCGCGCCTTCGATATCGGCGGGTTCGAACTTGCCGGCAATATCCGCATCTCGGTCAAAGACCATTGGCGCGAACGGGGCCCGCGCGGCGCCTTTCTGCGCGAAGTGGCGCAGGGTGCGTGCAAGCATTTCAACATGGTGCTCACGCCCAAGACGGACGCGGCGCATCACGATCACTTACATCTCGATATCGGCCGCTGGGCGCGCTGCGACGCGTAAGCGTTAGCGCCGCTTCTCGATCGCGTCCCAGATCAGCACGGCGATATCCGTGCCGTCGAAACGGCGCACTTCGTGGATGCCGGTGGGCGAGGTCACGTTGATCTCGGTCAGCCAATCGCCGATCACGTCGATGCCGACGAAAATTTGGCCGCGCTTGGCGAGTTCCGGCCCGATCGTTTCGCAGATTTCGATCTCGCGCTTGGTCAGCGCGGTTTTGATCGCCTTACCGCCGACATGCATGTTGGCGCGCGATTCGCCCTGCGCGGGGACACGCAAAATCGCGCCGGCGGGTTTGCCGTCGACCAGGATGATGCGCTTGTCGCCCGCGCGCACGGCGGGTTCGTAGCGCTGCACGATCATCGGTTCGCGGCTGCGCTGGGTGAACATCTCGTAGAGCGAGCCGAGATTTTCGTCGTCGGGCTTGATGCGGAACACGCCCGCACCCCCATTTCCGTAAAGCGGCTTGATGATGATGTCTTTGAACTCATCCCGGAACGCGTCGATTTCGGCGCGATCGGTCGTGATCAGCGTGGGCGGCATCAAACTGGGGAAATGCGTGACGAACAGCTTTTCGGGCGCGTTGCGCACTTCCGCGGGGTCGTTCACGACCAGCGTCTTGGGATGGATATGCTCCAGGATATGCGTCGCGGTGATATACGCCATATCGAAGGGCGGATCCTGGCGCATCAGCACCACGTCGGTCTTGGCGAGATCGATCGTCTCCAGCGCGCCGAATTCGAAATGCTTGCCGCGTTCGGCCTTCACGCGCACGGGATGCGCCTTGGCGGTGATGCGGTCGCGCCCGCGCATCGACAGATGCTGCGTCAGATAGTGATACAGCGTGTGGCCGCGCTTTTGCGCTTCCAGCATCATCGCGAAAGTCGAATCGCCGTCGATATTGATGTTCTCGATGGGGTCCATCTGGACCGCCACGACCAAACCCGCCATGTACCGGTACTCCTAATTCAGGCGGCTTTTGAGCGCCTGGATTTCCATGGCGATGCGCGACCGGGCCTGCGGGGCCTCGATCAGCGTCGCCGCTTGTTCCAAACACATCACGGCGGCCCTGAGATTGTCGAGCCCCCCGTGAACGAGACCCGTTTCGTGCCACAAAGCGGGGTCGCCGGGCGAGAGCATCAGCATGCGCTCCAGCACCGCCAGCGCGCCGCGGAAATCCTCGCCCTTCATCAGCCGCAGCTTGATGTTGTTCTGCAAGCGCAGCAGCACCGTGCGATCGGGCACGCTCGCGTAGTGATAGGCTTGCAGCTCGGCGTCCGGCCCTTGCAGGCGCTTCAGCAAACCGCGCAGCGCCTTCGTGTCCAGTGCCTGGCCGAAATTGAACGGATCGACGATCGCGCGTCCGTCGGGTCCGTCGACGCGCACCAGGAAATGGCTAGGGAAGGACAAGCCCCACGCGGCCCAGCCTTGGGCGCGCGCCGCGTCGATCCACAACACGGCAAGCGATACGGGCAGGCCGCGCCGGCGATCGATCACATGGGCGAGATCGGCGTTGCGAAGATCGTCGTAGGTGTCGCGATCGCCGCGATAGCCCGAACGCTCGACCAGCGCGTCATGCAGCGCCATCACGCGCGTGGCGATCGTGTCTTGCTTGCCCTGCGCTTCGGCCGCCACGCTCGTCGCGATTTCCGACAAATGCGCGCGATAGGGCGAAAGGTCGAGGGCGGGGCGCGCCGCCAGCGACAAAGCCAGCGCCGTTTCGCCGATCGCGAAATCGGCGTCGCCCGCTTGCGCGGCTTCGCGCAATTTGCGCTCGGCCTCCGGAACGCGCCCGGCGGGCGGGTAGGCGGGGATCAAGAAGCGCTCGCGCTCTTCGCCCCTTCTTCGCCCGGCGGCGGACGGGTGCGGCGCGGATCGTCCTTGTTGATGATGTGGCTGACGACGCGACGGATATTGGCGAGGTTGCGCGCGATCGCCAGGACGCGATCCTGCTCGGCTTGGTCGTTCGACACGCCCAGCAGATAGACCGTGCCGTTGACGACTTCGACCGAGAAATTGATCGAGTTCACGCCGCGCGCGAACAACAAGCGCGAGCGCAGTTCGTTCGCGGCCCAAGTGTCCTTGGCATAGGCTTTCAGCCCGCCTTCGTCGGTCACTTCGATCTCGTTGAGAATCTCGCGCACGTTCTTCGCCTTCCAGGCGAGCTGGACGGCCTCGGCGCGCATGTCGGGATCGGTGACGGCCCCGGTGATCAGCACCCGGCCTTCATAGATCTGCGTCGACAACGCCGAAAACATGCTGGTCGATTTCTGGAACCAATAATGATTGATCTCCAGCGCAATACCGTTGTCGTTCGCGGTGCCCACGAAGCCGCGCTCTTGCACGGCGGCGACACCGCCGGTGGCGGCCGCACCCGCGACCACGCCCACGCAGCCCGGCAGCAGCACCAAACCCGTCAGCGCCACCGCGATTTTCGTTTTGGTCAGGAAACCCCGCATGTCGTGCGATCCCTTCGTTCCCCGGAATCCTTCTATGTAGAACCTGAATTCGAGTCGCGCCAAGCATCTTGCAGATGCTGGGGCCAACGTCCGGGCGCCACCAGAATGGCGTCGAATCGTGTCTCGAATGCGGCGAACTCGGGATTCTTGGCGAGGAAAATTTCGGCCGCGCGAACAATGCGTTGACGTTGGGCCGGGTGCAGCGCTTCGGCCGCCGCGTCCAGATCCGCGCGCAACTTCACCTCGACGAAAGCGAGGATGCCGCGCCGCGCGGCCACGATATCGACCTGTGCGGCCCCGAGGCGCAAATCGCGGCCGACGATGCGCCAACCCGCCAAGCGCAAGCGCCACGAAGCCAAGGTCTCGGCCCACGATCCGCGCTTTTGATGGCGGATATGGCGCGTCGACTTCACCGCTTCTTACCGCCCAGTTCCAAGGCGCGGGAATAGACTTCGCGGCGCTTCAAACCGGTTTCTGCCGCCACGCGATCGGCGGCGTCGCGCACGCCCAGCGTTTCCAGGGCAGCGCGGAGCTTGGCGTCGAGCGTTTCTGCGTCGGTCGCCGGCGCGTCGCTTTCCGCGGGCGGGGCGACGACGATCACGCATTCGCCCAATACGCCCGCCGCTTCGTAATGTGCTGCAAGTTCCGGCAGCGTGCCGGCGCGCGCTTCCTCGTGCCGCTTGGTCACTTCGCGCGCCACGCAAGATTCGCGCGGACCCAGCACCTCCGCCATCGCTTGCAGCGTTTCGACCAAACGATGCGGCGCTTCGAACGCGACCAGTGTGGCGGGCAGATCTTTGAACTCCCGCAAGCGCCGCGCGCGCGGGCCCTGTTTGGGCGGCAGAAAGCCGAGGAACAACGCGGGCTCGGCGGGCAAGCCCGACAGCGCCAGCGCTGTGGTCAATGCCGAGGGGCCGGGGATCACCGTGAACGGAATATTCGCATCGCGCGCCGCGCGCACCAACGCCGCCCCCGGATCGGCGATCGCGGGCATGCCGGCGTCGGAGACGAAGGCGACGATCTCGCCGTCGCGCACCCGCGCGATCAATTTTTCGGCGACGGCGGCACTTTCGCGCTCGTCGCAACGGACCAGACGTGGCGCGATCAGCCCCATCGCCGACAGCAGCCGCCGCGCGACGCGCGTATCCTCCGCCGCGATCGTGCTCGCCGCCGCCAGCACCGCTTTTTGGCGAGCGGAGATGTCGCCCAAATTGCCCAGCGGCGTCGCGACCAGATAAAGCCCGGGCTTTATCGCGCCTGGATTCGGCGGCGCTTCGAAGCTAGTCTCCGGCTCGTCGTCTGAGGACATAAAACTTTGCGCTCCCGCCTGATCGCCTTCTTCGCCCTACTTGTCGCAGCACCCTTGCTCGCCGCGTGCGACGACCCGAGGGTAGCGGGCGTTTTCGGCCGAAACCAGCCGACGACGCAAGCCCCGGCACCTGCACCGGCGGTAACGCCGCCGCCGTTGATTATGCCGGTCCCGGCCGCACCCGTCGTGCAGGAACCCGTTCCTGCCGCCCCGGTCCAGCAAGAAGCTACACCCGCCATTCCGCCGGGCCCGAAGGGTGCGCCGCGCGTCGCGTTCCTTGTACCCTTGAGCGGCCCCAACGCCGCCGTGGGCCGCGCGTTGCTCGATGCCGCCACGCTCGCCCTTTACGACGTCGCTGACGACGAATTCGTCCTGCTGCCGCGCGACACCGGCGGCACGCCGGAAGGGGCGGTCGCCGCGTTCGATTGGGCGGTGGAACAAGGTGCGCGCTTGGTCGTGGGCCCGTTGCTGTCGGCCGAAGCGCAGGCGATTGCCCCGCGCGCGCGCGAAGCGGGGATCGCGGCACTGGCGTTTTCCAACGATGTCGCCGCCGCCAGCTCCAACGTGTTCGTGCTGGGCCTCGCCCCGCAAGCCTCGATCCGCCGCACGGTCGATTTCGCGCGCTCGCGCGGGCTCGAAAAATTCGTGGCGCTGGTGCCCAACAACGCGATCGGCTTAGCGTCGGAAGCTGCGTTCCGCGACGCGCTGATCGCCACGCAAGGCACGCTGGTGCGCGTCGAACGCTACGATCCCGGCACGCTGGACGTGACCCCCTGGGTGCGCCGCGCGGGCAATGTCGGCCCGCCGCCGCCGCGCGCCCAACGCGGCGAAGCGGCGCGCGAACCGCCGGAACTGGATTTCGAAGCGATCCTGCTGCCCGATTTGGGCGACCGTTTGGCGCAAGTCGCGAGCCAATTGCATCTGCACGAGATCGATCCCGCGCGCATTCGCTTCCTCGGCATTCCGCAATGGGACGATCCGCGTTCGTTGCGCGAACCGTCGTTGCTCGGCGGCTGGTTCGCCGGGCCCCCGCCTGAAGCGCGGCAGAGTTTCGAGCGCCATTATCGCGAGGTGTTCGGCCGTGCCGCCCCGCGCGTCGCCACGCTCGCTTACGATGCCGTGGCACTCGCCGCCGTGCTGGCGCGCGACAAAGGGGCGGAGGGTGCGGATTATTCGCTGCCGGTGCTGACCGTGCCCACGGGCTTCGCCGGCATCGAAGGGATTTTCCGCTTCCTGCCGTCGGGTCTGGTCGATCGCGGCCTTGCCGTCATCGAAGTGCGCCGCGAAGGCCCCTTCGCGATCTCGCCCGCGCGCGATTCGTTCGAAACGCCCGCCAACTAACCCATCAACGCCGATAGCAGCGCGTTGACCAGCTTCAGCCCCTGCGGCGTGGGGCGGAAGCCGTGTTGCGTGCGGGCCAAGAATCCGTCGCGCACCAAGCGATCGATCCGCGCGGTGTCGAGCATGCCGCCTTCGCCTTCCAGCTTCATGCCGGTCACGCGTTCGAAGCGCCGCGCATCGATCCCTTCGACCAAGCGCAAGCCCATCATCAGCGCTTCGTCGGCCTGATCGGCGTGTTCGAGCGCCGTGTCCTCCGCCGTGCCGTGGCCGCGCTCGGCGACTTGTTTGAGCCACGTCTCCGGCGCTTTCTCCTGGCGCGTCGCGCGCTTGACGCCGTCGACCGTGATGCGGCCATGGGCGCCCGGGCCCACGCCGACATAATCGTCGTAACGCCAATAGACGCGGTTATGCCGCGACTCATGCCCCGGCTTGGCGTGGTTCGACACTTCGTAGGCGGGCAGGCCCGCATCGTTCAGCACGTCTTGCGTCGCATCGAACAACGCTTCCTGGCGATCTTCGGACGGCAGCACCAACTCGCCGCGCGCCGCCATTTGCTGGAAGCGCGTGCCCGCTTCGAGCGTGAGTTGATAGACCGAGATATGCGACGGGCCCAGCGCCAACGCGGCTTTCAATTCCTGGCGCCAATCGTTTTCGTTCTGATCGGGCCGCGCATAGATCAAATCGAACGAGAATCGATCGAACAATGCGGCCGCGCGATCGATCGCGTGGCGCGCCTCGCGCACATCATGGCCGCGCCCCAAGAACTTCAGCGCCTTGTCGTCCAGCGCCTGCACACCGATCGATAGGCGCTCGACACCTGCCGCTTTGAACCCGGCGAAGCGTTCAGCCTCGGCCGAATTGGGATTGGCTTCGAGCGTGATCTCGGGATCGTCGGCGATGCGCCAGCGCGTCGCGATACGGTCGAGCACGGCCGCCGCCGTGCGCGGCGCCATCAGCGACGGCGTACCGCCGCCGAAAAAAATCGACGTGATCGTCCGGTTGGGCGTGAGGGCGGCGTAATAATCGAGTTCGGTCAGCAGCGCTTGTTCCCACGCCGCCTCGTCGATCTTGTCGCGGACATGCGAATTGAAATCGCAATACGGGCACTTCGATTTGCAGAAGGGCCAGTGAACGTAAACGGCGAACTCGGCGGGCGGGCCGATATCGCTCATCCGCGTCGTCCCGCGATGCAAGCGGCGACCAAATCGGCGAAGGCGCGCGCGCGATGGCTCATCGCGTGTTTGCGGCCAGGCTCCATCTCGCCGAAAGTGATCGTCTCGTTCTCGGCCACGAACATCGGATCGTAGCCGAAGCCCCGATCCCCGCGCGGCGGCCAGACGACATGCCCATGCACCTCGCCGCGAAACGTCTCGCAATGCCCGTCGGGCCAGGCGAGCGTCAAACACGCGACGAAGAAGGCGCTCCGGTCTTTCGCGTTTTTCGCAGCCAGTGCGTCTTCCACTTTGCGCATCGCGAGGCCGAAATCTTTCGTGGGCCCCGCCCAGCGCGCCGAATAAAGCCCCGGATCGCCGTTCAGTGCGTTCACGCAAAGACCGGAATCGTCGGCAAGGGCGGGCAAGCCGGTGGCGCGCGCCGAATGCAGCGCTTTTAGTTCCGCGTTGGCTTCGAAGGTCGTGCCCGTCTCCTCGGGCTCCGACACGCCCTTGTCGCCCGCCGACACGCACGCCACGCCGAAGGGCCGCATCAGGTCGGCGATTTCGACCAGCTTGCCCTTGTTGTGGGTCGCGATGACGAGCGTGGGCTCGGTTAGTTGGCGACTTCCCATGCGGCGATCGCCTTCTTCTGCAACGCGACGAGTTCGCCGATGCCCTTCTCGGCAAGGCCCAGCATGGCAAGCAATTGATCCTTGGTGAAGGGATCGCGCTCGGCCGTGCCCTGGACCTCGACGATGGCTTGCGAACCGGTCAGCACGAAATTCGCATCGACCTCGCAGGCCGAATCTTCGACGTAATCGAGATCGAGCACGGCGTTGCCGTTGGAGATGCCGCAGGAAATCGCGGCGACGTGATCGCGCAGCGGGACGGCGGGGATCACCTTCGCCACGACCAGCTTGGTCAGCGCTTGATGCAACGCGACCCAAGCGCCGGTGATCGACGCGGTGCGCGTTCCGCCATCGGCTTGCAGCACATCGCAATCGATCTTGATCTGGCGTTCGCCCAACGCCTTCGCGTCGAGGACCGAGCGCAGCGAGCGGCCGATCAAACGCTGGATTTCCTGCGTGCGGCCCGATTGCTTGCCCTTGGCGGCTTCGCGGTCGGTGCGCGTGTGGGTCGAACGCGGCAGCATGCCGTATTCGGCCGTCACCCAGCCTGCACCCGAATTGCGCAGGAAGGGCGGGACCTTTTCGTCGACCGAGGCGGTGCACAGCACATGCGTGTCGCCGAAGCGAATAAGGCACGAGCCCTCGGCATGTTTGGTGAAGCCGGGCTCGAGGCTGACGGCACGAAGCTGATCGTTTTTGCGGCCGGAGGGGCGCATATAGGTGACTTTCGGACGGAGGTGATTTTCGGCCGCGACCATAGGGGAGAGCGCCCGGCGGGTCCAGGGCGGGCATAAAATACTTATGAAAATAGCTTATCAATGCACGATGTGGTGCACGCTAGTCTCAGTTTTTAAATCCTTTCATAGTTAGTATCATCTAAGATATTCAATCTTTGACTCATCAAAACTTCAAAGGTGGGCGATGGCTTACAACACGCTTGGCAAAGCTCTAGCTATTGTTGCGGTCGCCATTGTTGGCATTCCTTTGTTTGCAAATGGACAGACGCGTGATGGTCCATTTGGCGTCACAATGGGCTCGCATGTCGGGGCTTACACTGCGTGCAAGGCAACAAAATCGTCGGGCATGTATTCATGCGATTCCTTGCCGCGAATGCATCCAGATTTTGAATCTTATGTGATCCAATATCACCCAAGCGCAGGTGTATGTTGGGTCAAGGGTATTGGCCGGACAATGAGGGTCTCGCGCTATGGCAGCGAGCTTCAGTCAAAGGTCGATGAAATTAATGCGCAGTTGAATACAAAATACGGGAAAAGCAAAAATACGAGCTTTTTAAGGTCCGGCGCACTTTGGAAAGAGAACCATGATTTTATGATGGCTCTGAGACAAAAGGAGCGCTTTTACTCGTATACATTTGATGCTTCGTCTGGAATGCAGAGAGTAGATGGTGTGAGGTCAATTTTTGTGGCAGCAGCAGCACTGTCTGATTCCCAAGGATATGTCGTTGTCGAATTTTCGTTCGATAACGAAAAACAGTGCGATGAAGCAATTAAGGGAGACTCTGGAAAAGCCTTTTAACTTTAGTCGGCAAAAATTGGACGGACCTTGACGACCCTGGATGCGGCGCCTAACGTTTTCGCTATGCGCAGCACGCCGGTCGTTCCTTTTGAGCGTAAGACGCCTTCGACGGTCGCCGAAACGGCCGGTCCCGCCGTGCTGTCGGCGAAGGTCGCCGATTCCGCCATCCGCGCCCTGGACGAGCGCTCGCGCGACGTGTTCCGGCGCGTCGTCGAAGCCTATGTCGAGACGGGCGAGCCGGTCGGCTCGCGCACGCTGTCGCGCCAATTGGCCGAACGCCTGTCGCCCGCGACGATCCGCAACGTGATGGCCGATCTTCAGG
>JAIUNH010000037.1 GCA_020161965.1 Pseudomonadota bacterium | reverse complement strand
ATGACCGCTTATTTCGGGCAAGCCAATCAACCCGCCCGCCCGCAAGCCCAGCAGCGCAACCAACGCAATCAGCGCGCCCAACCGGCCGCGCAAACCTCGTCGAATTCGACCGAGAACCAGCGCCTGAAGCGTGTTGAATCCTTCGGCAATGTCCATGTCTCGACGCCGACCGAAATCGCGCGCGGCGATCGCGGCGTCTACAACATGGAAACCAGCATCGCGCAGCTCGCGGGCAATGTGCGTTTGACGCGCGGCGATAATCAGTTGGCCGGCGATTTCGCCGAGGTGAACAACAACACCGGGATTTCGCGCCTGTTGTCGCGCCCCGCGGCCGAAAGCGGCGGCGATGGGCGCGTGCGCGGCCTGTTCACGCCGCAGCAGCAAACCCAGCAAGCGCCAGCACCCGCCAATCGACCGGGGGCCCGGCAATGACCGCGTCTCCGGTTTCGCCCAATCTTAAAGTCGTCGCCGGCAATCCCGGCCTCGCCGCGCGCAAGCTCGGCAAGCGCTACAAGGGCCGCCCGGTCGTGCGCGACGTTAGCCTCGCGGTCCAGCGCGGCGAAGCGGTCGGTTTGCTCGGCCCCAACGGGGCGGGCAAAACGACCTGCTTCTATATGATCACCGGCCTCATCTCGCCCGATTACGGCGAGATCTCGCTCGACGGCGTGGACGTGACCGATCTGCCGATGTATCGGCGCGCGCGCTTAGGCATCGGATATCTGCCGCAGGAAGCATCGATCTTTCGCGGGCTGACGGTCGAACAGAATATCCGCGCGGTGCTCGAACTCGTCGAGCCCGAGCGCGAGAAGCGCGAACAAGCGCTGACCGAACTCCTCGCCGAATTCTCGATCAGCCATCTGCGCCGCACGCCGTCGCTCGCCTTGTCGGGCGGCGAACGCCGCCGCGTGGAAATCGCGCGCGCGCTGGCCTCCCAGCCGCATTTCGTGCTGCTCGACGAACCGCTCGCCGGCATCGACCCGATCGCCGTGGGCGATATCCGCGATCTGGTCAGCCATCTCAAAGATCGCGGCATCGGCGTGCTGATCACCGATCATAACGTGCGCGAAACGCTGGAGCTGGTCGACCGCGCTTACATCCTCCATGACGGCCAAGTGCTGATGGAAGGAAGCCCGCGCGAGATCGTGTCCTCGGCCGATGTGCGGCGCGTCTATCTCGGCGAGAAATTCTCGCTATGAACCGTCTCGCCCCGCGTCTCGATCTACGGCAGACGCAACAGCTGGTGATGACGCCCCAGCTGCAACAGGCGATCAAACTCCTCCAGCTTTCCAATCTCGAGGTCGCGCAGTTCGTCGAAGAAGAACTAGCACAGAACCCGTTGCTCGAACGCGACGAGCCGGGGGCCGAAAGTGCGGCGCCCGATATGGAGCGCCCCGAACTCGCCGCGTCCGACGTGCCGACCGACGAGCGCCATTTGAACGGCGAAGACCGGATCGTCGAGCGCGTCGATTCGAAAACCGAGACGACGGGCGACGCACCCCTCGACGTCGATTACGACAATTCCTATTCGCGCGGCGGCGACGAAGCCGCCACCGGCGGCGAGGGCGAGTTCCTGGGCGAATGGAAGGGAACCGGCGGGCGTTCGGATTTCGAGGATTCGGAATTCGGCCTCGAACAGACGCTGCAAAAGCCCAAATCGCTGCGCGAACATCTGCTCGACCAGGTTGGCGTGGATTTCGCCGATCCCGTGGACCGCGTGATCGCGGCGCGGCTGGTCGATCTGATGGAGGATAGCGGCTATATCTCGGCCGATATCGGCGAGCTGGCCGACAAGCTCGATATCGATCTGCCGCGCGTCGAAACCGTGCTGAAGCGCTGCCAGAAATTCGATCCGCCCGGGATCATGGCGCGCACGCTCAAGGAGTGTCTCTCGCTGCAATTGGCCGAGCGCAATCGCCTCGACCCCGCGATGGCCACACTGCTCGACCATCTCGAATTGCTCGCCAAGCGCGACGCCACCGCCTTGTGCCGCCTCTGCGGCGTCGATGCCGAAGATTTGACGGACATGGTGGCGGAGATCCGCAGCCTTGATCCCAAACCCGGCCTCGCCTTCGACGGGGCCGAAGCCCAGCCCGTGGTGCCCGACGTGTTGATGCGTTTGGCGCCGGATAAAAGCTGGATCGTCGAGCTCAACCAGGACACGCTGCCGCGTGTGCTGGTCAACACGCGCTACCTCGCGCGCGTCAATGTCGGCCAGCGCACCAAGTCGGACAAGGAATTCATCGCCGAGCGCCTCCACTCCGCCAATTGGCTGGTGAAGTCGCTGCATCAGCGCGCGCAGACGATCCTCAAAGTGTCGATCGAGATCGTGCGCCAGCAGGACGCGTTCTTCCGCAACGGCGTGCGTCATTTGAAGCCGCTGGTGCTGCGCGACATCGCCGAAGCGATCGACATGCACGAATCGACCGTCAGCCGCGTGACGACCAACAAATTCATCGCGACACCGCACGGCATCTTCGAACTCAAATATTTCTTCACCTCCGCCATCCCCGCTTCGGGCGGCGGCGAGGCCCATTCGGCCGAGGCGGTGCGCCACCGCATCAAGTCGCTGATCGACGCCGAAAAACCCGACGAAATCCTGTCGGACGACCGCATCGTCGAGTTGTTGAAGGCCGACGGGATCGATATCGCAAGGCGTACGGTCGCCAAATATCGCGAGGCGATGAGCATCGCGTCGTCGGTTCAGCGTCGGCGCGAAAAAACGGCGGCTTTCTAAGGGCTTAGGCGATTTTTCTTGACCCTTGCCGGGGCCGGGCGCAGGCTTCCGGCATAGGGTCGCAAGCATGTTGGTTCCCCACAGGATACCCGCCTTGACTTGCCCGAAGCGCCGCACCTATGGTGCGCCGCAACTCGGCCGCCGGACGGTCTTGCGTGGACCAATCCGAACCACGTCAAACGGGCTTCGCGACTTCCTTACTTCCCGCAACCAACCGACGGCTTCATCATGCAGCTCTCCGTAAGCGGCAAACGTCTCGATGTTGGCGATTCCCTGCGCGTCCATGTGGCGTCTTCGCTGGGCACGGCGGTCGATCGCTATTTCGGCAAGGCGATTGAAGGCAAGGTGACCTTCGAGCGTCAGCGCCATTTGTTCCGTGCGGATATCCAAGTCCATGTCTCGCGCGGGATGTTGCTGCAAAGCCATCACGCGGCGGCGGACGTCTATGCGGCGTTCGACGGTGCGGTGGAGCGTCTCGACAACCGCCTGCGTCGCCATAAGGGCCGTCTGTCGGACCGCAAGCGCCGCGCCGACGGTGCCGACGGCGACGGCGAACTCGTGGCTGAGCCCGCGCGCTATGCGGTCGTCGATCCGGAAGCCGAATCGATCGACGGTGCGGCCGGTGCGGAAACCGCCGCCGCACCGATCGTCGCCGAAATGGCGACGCATATCGCCACGATGACCGTGGGCGAAGCGGTGGCGCGCCTCGATCTCGGTCAGAAGCCGGTGCTGATGTTCCGCAACGGCGCCAACGGCCAATTCAACGTCGTCTACCGGCGCGCCGATGGCGCGATCGGCTGGATCGACCCCGGCTCGGTGCCGCAAGCGGCACCGGCGAAGACTTAAGCGAAACGGGAAAGAATGGAACTCGTCGATATCCTCGTCCCCAACGGCGTCGTCGCCAATTCGCGCGCGACGTCGAAGAAGCAGATCCTGCAAGACCTCGCCCGCAAAGCCGCCGAGCTGACGGGTGCGGAGGAGCGCGCGATCTTCGACGTGCTACTGGAGCGCGAGCGCCTGGGCACGACCGGCGTGGGCAACGGCATCGCCATTCCGCACGGCAAGCTCGGCGGGTTGAAGCGCCTGTGGGGTGTGTTCGCACGTCTGGAGAAGCCGGTGGATTTCGAGGCGATCGACGAACAGCCGGTCGATCTCGTCTTCCTGCTGCTCGCCCCGGAAGGCGCGGGTGCGGATCACCTCAAGGCGCTCGCCAAGGTCTCGCGTTTGCTGCGCGACCGGCGCATTTGCGAAAAACTGCGCGGCTCGGAAAAATCCGACGCGCTCTACGCGCTGATCACCGAGCACACCGCCAACGCGGCCTGAACGCGAATGGAAGCCTCATGGTGAGCAAGTCGAACCATGAGGCTTCCAACAACTTCGCCGAAGCTCACACCCCCTCATCCCAAAAATCGGGACCGGCGAAACGTTCGAACAGCCGCGTGCTGCCGAACGTATCGTAGGCGCGCTTGAACGCGTCGCCCGTCACCGGCCCGGCCCAGCCATCGATTTTCAGCGGCGCGTAGCGATTGCGCTCGCCCACCATATCGCGCGCGATGTTCAGCGTTTCCTGCGCGCGTTCGGTCGCGTCGGGTGTCACTTGGCCCAAGGTCGAGGTGAGCGTGTCCTCCAAATCGCCGATACGTGACGTGCCGGTATCGAGCCCCTTGGTGTAACGGCCGAACTGGTCAAGGGCGTAGATCCGCGCGAAGCCCTTGTCGCCGTGCTTGTCCACCGCGCGACCGAACCCCGCCATCGTCTGCGGCCCGAGATCGCCGTCCACGTCGATGCGACCCTCGCGTCCGCCGAGGCCCCAGTGATAGTCGAAACCCGGCGGCTTGGTCGCGGCGTTGATCGCGTTTTGAAGACCTTTGACCGCCGTGCGCGAGCCGTTGGTCATCGCGTCGCGCCCCAACAGCATCTGCGTCCAGATCGGCAAGCCGGTGCCGCCCGCCTGCATCACCGCATCGGCAAGCGCGCCGCTATCGGGATTCCACACCTTGGGCCCGCGCGATGTCCTGGGGTCAGGCATCAACGACGCCGCTTCCAACAAGTTGGTGTTTTGTTCTGGCGCGGGTTGCTGAAGCGACGCCGATTGCACCGGCGCAACATCGTTCGCCGATTCGGCGCCTGCATCCGCTTCGGCTTGTTGCGCCTTGTATGCATCGTATTGCGCTTCGTTGCCCCAGATCGGCCGCGAAGTCATGTCGGGCTGCGTCGTCCAGCCCACGATGAACCGGTTCTCGTCTGCCGCCGTTGAAGCGGGCGCCGCCGCCGCCTCGGCGCTCTGCACCGGCGCATCGGCTTCATCCGCCGGCAACGCCGAATGCTTCTCGGGCTTCGCCGCGTCGGGTTTGTCTTCCTGCGCGCCCGGTTTGAGCTCTTCGGCCTTCGGCGGCGGATTCAACTTCGTCTTCGATCCGTCGTCGATTTTATTGTCGCGATAGAACTTGTCCATCTTCCGATCCCGGCCTTCGATGCCATTTCGATTATTGGGATCGGCGCCATACGGCGTGTTATCGCGAATGAGCTTGCGGAACTGCTCTTTATCCATCTTCCCTTCGAGCTGGACGGTGCTTTTGCGGCCGCCGATATCGATCGTCACCTCCTCGCCAGTGAACACCGACTTGATCGCCTTGTCGGCTTGATTGCCGTATTGATGGCGCATCCCGAGCATCTCGATCTGGCCTTCCCGCGAATTGCAGAATTCCTTCGCGGCCTCCGGCGCGTCCTTGCAAAGCGCCTCGACCCCTTTGGCATTCTCCTGGAGATGCTTGATCTCCGCCTCGCGTAAAATCTTGTCTGCGCCGGGCTGCGTCATAATCTCCTCGGCGATCTGATACGCCCTATCGGATTTTGCCTTCAAAGCGGGATCATAATTTTCCGATTTCGGGTCCAACCGACGGCCGTACTTCTCCGAGAACAATGCGCGCGCTTCATCGACTTTGTCCGCCGCGATGACGCCTTTTTCAACACCAAGTCGGATGAGATTCTCGCGCAACGTCGGATTTTGCCCGAGATCCATTTGGCGTGGTCCGATCGACACCCCACTCTTCCCTTTCGGCGGGATGGCGATCGAGTTTCGATCACCGGTTTCCGCCATACGAATCGCAGTATCGGCTGCGTCGATCACTTCGAGTTGCAGAGTGAATTTTTTATTCTCTGATATTGTGCTATTCTCCTAAAACTTGGCAGCAAGGGGTTGCACCCGCCATCCGGCTGCCGTGCGGACGCGGAAGGTCGATCGGATGAGACAAATTGCATATGGAGCATTGCGAGCGCTGCTGATCTACGGTTTGCTCACCCCGCAATTGACAATGGCTGACGAAATTGCGCCGTTGCCCCGGCCCGAATTTTTCACGTTGCTGAGACCGACTCTCGTTGATCGGGGTGAATCTTGGAGTCTCGGCAAGATGCACGAAAGCCATATCCGCCGTGACGTGGTCGACGGCACGCCTGCGCTCTGCGCATTTACCCTGCGTGCTCAAACGAATGCGACCGACCCAGCGTTCGAATCGCTGGAGGTAGGGCTCGAACGTGACCCTACCGCCTCCACGAAAGAGCGGATCGTCGGCACGATGTATCTGCGCGTGCGCTTCGCGGACGCCACGACTTGGCGCGCGATGACCCCACACGCAATCAAGGTGTGGCTCGACAAGAATAACACAACCTATGGTTGGAGCATCGATCCACCGGACAGTGATGGCTTCGTGCGGATATCGAAACGAACGACCGATTCCGACGAACATGAGCGGGCGATTTTTGGTTTGGCGGTCGGCGACACGCTGGTTGACGTTGCCATCAAGACGAAACCGGAAGGCGGGTGGATTCTCTACCGCGTCGACATCAACCGGGTCGGTTTCCCCACGCCGGCGGCCGATGCGATGCGTACTTGCCTGCAAGCGATGGGCAACGAAGCGCTGACCGAAGGCGCCTACGAGGCCGAAATCCGCGACCACCGCCCGCCGAAGTGACTTTGTGATTTCCGGGAACGATCTTTCCCATCCGGAGGAGGAGTTCGCGTGAATTGGATCGGCAAGGCGCTTGTGATCGGGGCGATCGCCATTGCGGCGATTCCGAGCAACGTTCAAGGGAACGAGCCGCCGATTGATCCACGCACAAACGGTCTTCGCGCTGTGCGCGCTTGGCCCATCGACACAGGTGTCGTTCGGGTTGAAAGAGCGCCGGACAAATCGCCGATGCGTTGCGTCTATCTCGATCGCTTCGAAGTGCCGGATGAGGGCGGATTGCAGGCGTTGGAAATGGGCGTGACACGCACCCCGAACGGCACAAACGCCGAGATATTCTTCCGCCTGAGATATCTCGCCCGGAGGGATGGCCCGCCTTTGGCGATCCAGCGCCCCACCATGCAGTTCTATGCGACAGGCCCCACCCGGAATTGGGAAGTCGCGGCGATGGATCGCAACGGATGGGTCCGTGTGTCGCAGCGCGTTGACGCGGTGACGCGCGACGAATGGATCGGCTTCAACACCGCCGTCGAGAAAGGCGCCGGCAATCTGGTGTTTACGCTGCCCAACGGCGAACCGAAGCTTGTCCAACCGCGTGGCGGGCCTTCGCAAAAGCTGCTGGGAATGTTCACCGATTGCTTTTGCAAAGTGACGGCGGAGCTTCCCCCCGAGGTATGGCGCGGCTATGTGTGCCGATAGCCGGCTGCCGCCCGGATGGAAGGGATTGAGAAGATGCGCGCTCAGCGAGGCTTCCCGATGCGTTGGCTCGCCCTCGTGGCCGTCGTGCTGATGACCTGCATGGGCTGCCCGTCGATCGCCGAAACGTTTCCGCCGTCCGATCCGCGCGCAGGTGGCTCGCGTATTTCGCAAGGGTCGAAGTTGAGATCGCAAATTGTCGAAGTTTTGCGAAGGTCCGATGGACGGGTCGAGCGTTGCGCCTTGCGCGCCGATGGATATCGCGCCACGACGGAATCGCTCGCGATCGATCGATGGCGCTTGGGAATCGAACGGCGCGGTTCTGGGTCGGTGCTCTTTTTCGAGGCGCGCATTTCGGCGGACGGCAAGACGCCGATCGCCTTCGAACGGTCCACTTTCTACTTGATCTTTCACGGGCCGACCTACGATTGGCGTGTGCGGCCGATGAGCAAGTCGGGGTTCGTGCGGATCGAAAAGGATGCGGCCGCCATTAATGAGGATGAACAACTGGGCTTCACGAATGCCTTTCGCGATCGAGCTCGCCGGGAGTTGGCCGTGACGCTGCCGGATGGGCGCGGTGACGCGGCATTCTCGATCTACGACGCGGCGAGCGACGCGCAGTTCGAGATGATTGGAAACTGCTATTGCGCGATGCGTATCGAACAACCCTTGCCGTTGTTCGACTGCAAGGACCGCAACTGATCCGGCTGCCCTCCGGATGGGGAATGGGATATGAGGGCTTTTGAATCGAACTTTGGCCGCGCGCTTGTTGTTGCGCTGTTCGCCTGCTTCACCGGCAGCGCCGAAGCGCAATTGGAGTGGATGGACGCCACCAATCCGCTGCGAAATCATGCGGGCGACCCGCGCGCCATCGGCAAGGGCTATCCGTACATACGCACCGATGGCGACGAGATCGTGCGGGCGGCGAACTTTTCGGATGGCACTCCGCAACGCTGCACGCAATTCGCGCGCTTTGAGGTTGGAGATGGCGGCGGCCCGCAAGCAATCGAACTCGGCATCGAGCGAATTCGGCCGAAAGCGGGCGAGCCCGGGACGGGGACCTTTTTCTTCCGCCTTCGCTATCTCGACGGTCCGAATGGGAGGCCCGTCGCTATCGACAGGCCCGTCCTTGATATCCGCGCCGTCGGACCGACGGTCGATTGGCAGATCGCACCGATCGATCGAAACGGCTGGATCAAGGCAAGTCAGCGAATTTCCAAAATCTCCAGCGACGACTACATCTGGTTCACGAGCGAGATCGAGAAAGGCGACAATCGTATCGTTCTGACATTGCCCTCGGGCGAGCCTCGCGCCTACTCGACGCGCATATCGGTATCCGCCTGGCACTACAATATTTTCGGGCGCTGCATGTGCAAGTTGGTCGCCGACTTTCCCGCTTCGGTCTGGAGGAGCTTTCCCTGCCAATCGCATGCCGCTGCCCGGAATGAAGGGCGCTAGATGACTCGCACGCGAGCCCAGGGTGCCGACGAGGCCGAGATCCGCGACCACCGCCCGCCGAAATGAAGCCCGCGCGCTCATCGCACGCCCCGCCATTCGGGGGCGGCAGCGAGCGAGGCGAAAATCTCGCCCGGCATGAATTGCGCCGCGGCTTTGGCGAAGGCCGCTTTCGCGTCGGCCGCATCTTTCGCCCCCATCGCCATCGCAATCGCGTGCGGAGCGGCGGGCCCCAGATCGGCGAGGATCGCGTAAGCGCGCCCGATAGCACCAATCCCCGGCCGCTTGCCTTCGCTGCGCAAGGCTTCGTCGGCCGCATCCATCGCGAAGCGCCGCCCCACCTCCTCCGCCCCATGCCGATCGATAGCGCGCGCCAACGCGGCGCGCGATTGCGGCCCCCATTTCCCGTCCACCGCCAAAGGTGGCGGCGCCACCACGCTGTCGGCCATGCGATTGAGCCGGACGAGCAAACGCTGCAAGCGGCGCACGGCGCCGGGCAGGCGATCGTCGCGCACGGCGCGGGCGAAGGCGCGGCGCAACAAGCGCGGCATTTCGGCCGTCGGATCGCCCGGCCCGCCGCCAATCCCCAGCCGTTTGGCCACACGCGCGAAAGCGCGATCGACGCGCAGATCGCGCGATTCGCGCGCGCGGGGAAATTCGCGTCCCCAGCGCGTGGCGGCACGGAACTCGCGAAACCCCGCGACATCCAACGGATCGCGCGGTGCGACCGGCGGTTCGGGCGGCGCCCCCGGAAACTCGAACGCGACCGCATCCCCGCGCAAATACGCTTGCAGCTTACGGATATTGCCGGTGCCGAATTGATGCAGATGGCAGGCGAGTTCGATCTGCCCGCGCAGCCCCGCGAGGAAATCGCGGGCACCCGGCCCCGCCTCGCGCGCCACGCGCCGCACGGCGGCGCGCAGCTCCGCGAATTTCGCGGCCTCGGCTTCGGCCAACGCGGCCTTGCCCGCATCTGTCGCGAGGATCGAGCACCCGAGCGCCACCGCGCGGGCGCGTTCGGCGCGTGTGAGATCGCGCGTGCGCGCCGATAGCAAAGCCGCGTCGTCCGCACCGGGTAGCTTCTCGGCGACCGCGATCGCCGCGAAACGTGCCGCCAGATCCGCGCGTTGCGAGAGATCCATTTGGAAGCGCCCGGCCGACAAGCCGCTGGCGGCATTGTCGACCGCGACGACTTGGCCTTCGGGCCCGCCTTCCGCATCGCCCAGCACTTCGGCGAGTACGGCGTCGAAATCGTGATCCAGCAGATAGCGATCTTCGGTCATGTTCGATCCCTCCCCTCACGCCGACAGACGCGCGGTTTCGTGGGGTGCGAAATCCCACGCGACGGCGTCCAGCGCCGCGTCGCGCGCGGCCCAACCTTCGGCAAGCGGCCAGACGGGCGAGTGCCGCCGCGCCAATGCGCGCAATGCCGCAAGATCGAAGCGCGCCGCGTCGGGCACGGCCCCACGCGCTAGTACGGCGGCCAATTCACTGTGCGCGTGACGCGGCAATGCGTGGAAATGCGTGGCGAGTTCGAGTTGCCCGGCAAGCGAGTCGATCGCGTGCCAGCTCCACGGGGCGGCTTGCGCGAGCATGAGACGCACGCGCGCGCCGATCGCGGCGAGGCGCCTTCGCTCGGCCTTCGCCAAAGCGCGTTTGCCCGCATCGGTTTCCAAAGTGGCGCGCGCCAGCAGCAAGGCGCGCACGCCGGCGGATTCGTCGTCGCGAAAATCGTCTTTCCCGAATACGCCATCGAGATCGGGAATCAGCACGCGCCCGTCACCCAACGGAATTTCGCCCACGCGCGCGGCGCGTGCGGCATCGGCCAGCGCACAACGCAGTTTGGGTTCCTGTGCCGGCACCAGCCGCAAGCGGCCCAACGCCAATGCGCCGGCGGCGGCGATGACGGCATCGCCCGGCCGCCCTCCCGTCGCGGCGGACAAGGCGTGCAGCAAGGCTTCGGTCAGACGCGGATGCGGTTCGGGCGGTTGCGGCGCGGACATTGTGGACCCCTCGATGGCGGAACGGCGTTGCGGTTCCGGCCGTCCGGCGGGGTCAGAAATTCATGAATTTCCGCTACCGTTCCTTATGCATATTGCCGCAAAAGTACCTATAATGTTCTCATGCGGGGCCGCGAAGAATCCTGCCCGGCGATTTGGCCCAATTCGCCAGGATTTCATGCTTCGCGAGAGTACTGCGCGTTCGGAACGGCAACGGCTAGACGGGAATTCCTGGCTCGCCGGAGGCCGATAGAATGAATATAGAACATCTACTTTTGCGCGCAAGAAAAATTTCGGCGCACGATTTAAGGCGGCGCCAATGAAAAAGGGGCCCGCCTGCGCGGACCCCTTTCCGTATTCGCCGGTTTGGCGCCCTTGCGCTTAATGCGCGCCGAGCGGCTTTACGCCGCTCAATGCACGTCGAGCGGCTCCAGCCCGTGCTGGCGGATCGCGGCGAAAGCGAGATCGCGCGACGGGGCGGCGCCGATGCGTTCGCCCACCGCGGAATGGATCGCGTAGATCGACGCGGGGCCTTGTTCGCCGGATTGGGCTTCACCCGCCTCGTCCGTGCGGCGGACATAGGCGATGCCTTGCTGGCCGAGCGCCGCGAACGCCTCGGGCGACAATGCGCGCAATGTGGAAAGATCGCTCATGCTTCAGCCCTCCTTACCGGAAACGTCAATCGTCGGGCGGCGCGCGGTCTCGGTCGCCCCGCTTTTGATTTCGATGCGCCGCGCCTTGGCTTCGGGAAGCGGGCGCGCGAGATCGATATGCAGCAAGCCGTTGTCGAGCGAGGAGCCGAGCACTTCGATTCCGTCGGCGAGCACGAAGCTGCGCTGGAATTGCCGGGCAGCGATGCCGCGATGGATGAAGACGCGATTGCCGTCGTCGACCTGCTTGCCGCGCACGACGAGCTGATTGCCTTCGAGCGACAGCACGAGATCGTCGGTGGTGAACCCGGCGACGGCCAGCGTGATGCGCAGGCCGTTCTCGCCGATCTGTTCGATGTTGTAAGGCGGGTAACCGTCGCCGCCATGCTTGGCGATGCGGTCGAGCGTGCGCTCGAACTCGTCGAAGCCGAGCAGCAGCGGATTATTGAACATCGACAAACGCGACATGTCGTACGCACTTTCCGGAGCGCCCCCGAAACTGGGCGGCACCCCCTTTACGGCCGCATTCGCGGCCCGTTGCGGGGCGACGGATCCCCCGAAAGGCGACCCGTCCTCCAGAAAATATGGCGGTCCCGGCGGGGGGTATCAAGCCCCCCGCTTGCGCGGCGGAATTCCGATGATGGCGGGCTTTCCGGCGGGCCTGACCGGGGGCACGCCCGCGGCCGCGTTCAGCACCTGCATCGCCACGCGGGCGTTGCGTACATTGCGGGCGTCGCGGATCAGGGCCGCCCGCGCGGGGTCCATTTTTCCCGTGGCGCGCAGGCGGCGGATTTCCTCGGCCGCACTCAATGCGGGTTCCACCGGCGCGCCGCCGGCCATGGCTTCGAGCTGACGCGCCGCCCCTTCGAGATTTGCGACCATCGTCGACAATTCCTCGCGATGGTGCTTGGTCAGGTCCTTGCGCGCCAGCGTGTGGCGAAACCCCGCCGCGCGGTCGCGAAAGCGTTTGGCCTTGGCCAAGTATTGCTCGGATTTGGATTCTTGCTTCGGCATACGCTTCGATTCGTTCGCGGACGCCAAAAGTATACGCCGGAAAATTCCCCCGTTGCGAGAGCGGTAAAAATTCGGGCGGGACCCTGAAAGATCCCGCCCGTCGTCGTGATCGATCGACCTTAGCGGTGCGGACGCATCATCCGGCGCGGCGACAGCGCTTCGGCCAAGGCCGATTTCTGCGCGTCGTCGAGCACGGCCTGGAAGCGTTCGACCGCCGGTCGCAACACGGCGAGCGACGACACCATGGCTTGCGCGAAAGTTTCGCGCCGCGCCATCTGTGCCGCCGCATCGTTGCGCGAAGCCTGTGCGGGCGGATTGTCGCACAGGCGCTTCATGGGCTCGCTCGCGGCACGGCTGTCGCGCGCGAAACTTTCCCACGCCGAACGTTGTGCGGTCGTCGGCTTCACTTTCGCTTCGACATAGGCGAGACGCGAGGCGATGCGCGCGTCGGCATCCGCGCACATGCGTTCGAATCCGCGTTTCGCGCGATCGGGTGCGGGACCGCCGGCGGGCGGTTGCTGGGCGAAGGCCGGCAGCGCGACGGCAAGACCGGCGAGGGCGAGGAGGATGGGCTTCTTCATCATGCGTCTCCGTTGTGGATTGCGGACGACGCCGTTATCGGCTTGGATTGAGGCCCCGCGATGACCGGCGGATTTCTTCGCATGACCGCAGCCCCCGTATATGTAACGTCGCATAACCATGTATCCGTGTTTGTAACGCCGGGTTACGACCTGTCGGCGAAGCTGCGTCGCGGCGATATGATCGACGCATGACGCAACGCACGCCGCATATCCTCGTCGTCGACGACGATCGCGAAATCCGCCGACTCGTCTCGCGCTTCCTGACCGAGAACGGTTTCCGCACGACCGAAGCGAAGGACGTGCGCGAAGCCGAGACCGCATTGGGTGCGGGAAAATTCGAGCTCGTCGTTCTCGACCTGATGATGCCGGGCGAGGACGGCTTGTCCTTCGCGCGGCGCTTGCGCGCGCAAGACCGCATTCCGATCGTCATGCTGACCGCGCGCGGCGAGGAAACAGATCGCATCGTGGGCCTGGAGATCGGCGCCGACGATTATCTGCCCAAGCCCTTCAATCCGCGCGAATTGCTGGCGCGCGTGCGCGCGGTCTTACGCCGGGCGGGCGAACGCCAGGAACCGGATGTCAAAGCGCGCATCTTCCAATTCGCGGGCTGGACATTGGACGCGGCACGGCGGGAGCTTCGCCGGCCCGATAGCGCGCTGGTGCCCACGACCGACGCCGAGATCGATCTGCTGATCGCTTTCGTCGAGCGCCCGCAACGCACGCTGTCGCGCGAACAATTGCTCGACCTCGCGCGCGGCCGTCAGGCGCAACTGTTCGACCGTTCGATCGACGTGGCGGTGATGCGCTTGCGCCGCAAGATCGAACCCGATCCCGCGAAACCCGAAATCATCCGCACCGTGCGCAACGGCGGGTACCTGTTCGCCGCCGACGTCGAGACACGGGCGTGAAGGGCCTGTTCGACGGCATCGCGGGCCGCATCGCGCTGGTCGCGATCGTCGGTCTCGTCGCCGCTCAGCTCGTTTCCGTCGGTCTGGCGCTGCTGCTGCGGCCGACCGAATTCCGGCTATACGCCGCCCCTTGGCTTGCCGAAGCCACCGTCGAAATCGCACGCGATACGTTCGCGCGGCCGCAAGGTGCCCGCGCCGCGTATCTCGAAAAACGCGCGGAGACCGAGCATCTCGACCTCGAATGGTCGCAAACGCTGGAAGTGCCGCCCGATCCGCGGCCCGCGCGCGGGCGTGCCGCGCGCCTGGAACGCATCATCGCCGAAGCGCTGGGGCCGGGCTTCGGCGTTTCCAGCGAACTCGCGATCGGCGGTTTCGGCTTGCCGCGCCCGCCGGGGCGATTGGAACGCCACACGCAAGTGCTGCGCGTGCCCGCCGACGAATCCGCCTGGAGCGAAGCGCAAACCATTCCCGGCATTTTCCGCATCGTCATTCGCGGGCCCG
>JAIUNH010000036.1 GCA_020161965.1 Pseudomonadota bacterium | reverse complement strand
GCCGATCGCACGCACATCGCCAAACCCCAAACGCCGCAATCGCGCGGCATCGCCTTCGCTTTGCGCCAGCGCCAAGCGGAACGCCTCGAATGGCGGGGCGAAGAATTTGAGCGTGCGTTCCCAGCGCTGCGCCGAACGCTCCGCGAGGCGCGCGTTGATCAACGCGGCGGGGATGCGGCGCTTGGCGAGGGCGCCGAGCAGATTGGGCCAGAGTTCGCTTTCGAGCCAAAGTGCGGCATCGGGGCGCCAATGGTCGAGGAAGCGATTGACCCAGGCGGGCACGTCGAGCGGCACGTATTGATGGAAAGCGCCCGTGCCGTCGAGTTCGCGCGCCAGCATTTCGGCCGACGTGCGCGAGCCGGTGGTGAACAACACCGACAGATCCGGGCGGGTCTCGCGCAACGAAACGACCAACGGCAAGGCCGAGCGTGCCTCGCCCATCGAAGCGCCGTGAATCCACAGAACCTTACCCGCCGGGCGCGGCCGATCCGTATAGCCTTTGCGCTCGCGCCAGCGCACGGGATCTTCCTTGCCGCGCGCGAGGCGCCGCTTCAGGAAAAGCTCGAGAGCCGGCGACACGACCGACGCGAAAGCGCGATAGAGAAGCCGGCTCATTTTACGCGCCGCACGGGGGCGACGATGCCCATCAGGCGATCGGCCGCCGCGCAATCTTCGTCGAGGCGCTTTTCGAGCAGTGCGGTGAATTCGTCCATCGCGTCGCGCGTCGCGGGCGGCGGGATCGGGTCGCCCCAGATCACCACGCCCTTGCCGAAGGGCAGCGGCACCATCAGCCGGTCCCAGCTGTTCAAAAACTTGGCGCGCGAGATCGAATAGCTTTGCGTGACCGCCGGCGCTTGGGCGAGGAACGCGGCGGCAGCAACACCTTGGGCGGCTTTACGCGCGGGTCCGCGCGGGCCGTCGGGCGTCACCCCGACCAACTGTCCCTTTTTCAGATAGCCGACCATGCTGCGCAACGCGTCGGCGGCCCCCTTGCTGGTCGAACCGACGATGGTGTTGACGCCGAAATGCGCGACCGCACGGCTGATCAATACGCCGTCGCGATGGGCGGAAATCAGCATGTTGTAGGGGCGCAGTCGGCGCGTCAGCGGCGCCATCATCATCAAGCGCTGGTGCCAGAAACAGGCGATCACCGGCTTGCCCTCGCGCAACAACGCCTCGGGCAATTCGTTGCCGATCACCGTCCAGCGCGTGGTGCGATAGACGAAGGCGATATACCCGGCCGCCAAAAAGGCGAAAAGGGTCTGCGCCGCGTCCGATTTGAGAAATTTTTTCAGCATTCCGACCGTAATGGGCCGGAAAGTGCCGTCCGGGCGCCGCGAAAGCAAGGCCGGGATTGTGCGGGCCCGCATCGCGGCGCCATAATCCCGCCCGATTCGCCTGGGCAGACGGGGTTTTCGTGGCCGAACGGCCTGTATTTCACGAAAAACGGCTGGATGCGCTGCTCGCCTTCTGGGAGGCGCGCCGCAAAGGCGGATCCGTGCCCGATCGCGCCGATTTCGACCCGATCGAAATGCGCAGCTGGCTCGGCCATCTGATGCTGGTCGATTGGGCGGCGGGGCGCTGGGTCTACCGGCTTTACGGCACGGCCTTCGTCGATGCGTTCCGGCGCGAGATGACCGGCAAGTCCATCGACGAACTGCCGGCCGAACAAGCCGCCTTGCTGCGCATCGAATACGAAAAAGTCCGCGTTGAGGCCGCACCGGCGTGGCGCACCTATTCGGCGCAATTCGCCCACGGCACGCTGGACGGCCGCCAGCAATGGCAGCTCGGCCAGACGTGGGAGCGTTTGATCCTGCCGCTTTCGGATGGCGGCAGCGACGTGACGCTGGTGATGGTCGCCGCCTATCAGATCGGCGGCCAGACGGCCTAGTTAGGCGAAATCGGCCGCGAGGGCGTTGCGCGTCGCCTCCGCCATCACGGCGATATGGCCGTAATTGACGTGGTCGATGCCGAGCAGCACGCGCGTCCCCGGCTTGCGGAATTCGGCGATCTGCGACGGCGTCAATTTGAAGCGGATGAAATGCACCGACGAGGTTTTGCCTTCGTCGGTCGTGCGCTCGACATCGGTTTCGCTGATCGCGTTGATCCGCGTGCCCGCGACTTCGAGATACATGTGATCTTCGATATGGCCGAGGCCCGACAGCACGCGTGCACGGCGCACCGGGTCTTCGATTTCCAGCATCACCGTCGCGACCAATTCGTCGCCTTGCGGGATCAGCGGATTATAGGCGGCGAGTTCGTCGGCGATCTGGGCTTCGCCGCCCTTTTCGATGAACAGCATCTCGTGAACCTGATGCCACATCGTCTGATAATTCTCGAAATAGAAGGTCGCGACCGGGCCGACTTCGACGCGGCGGTTCTTCTTCACCGCGACCATGTCGACGCGCAGCGCCTTGCGCTCGCGGCCATAGTCGCTCATCGGCAGAATATCGGCGCGGGTGATTTCGCGCTTCGTGGCGGCGATCATCTCACTTCTCCTCAAGCCAGGCCGTAGGCCTTGGCGAACAGCTCGATCGGATGCAGCGGCGCTTCCATCTGCGCGGGCCGGTCTTCCGCCGGCAGGCGTTCGATGCCTTGCGCGATATGTTCGCCCGCCAGCGGGCATTCCGACGCGAGATAGGTTTTCGCGTTCTTGGCGACGGTCTTGGCGACCGGCTTGCCGACCTTCAACGCGAGTTCGAAATTGCGCTTCATCACGCCCCACGAACCGCCATGGCCCGAACAGCGTTCGATGACCGCGACCGAAATCTCGGGCACCAAGCGCAGCATTTCGGCGGCTTTCGGGCCCATATTCTGCGCGCGCGCATGGCAGGCGAAATGCATCGACACGCCGCCGTCGAGCTTTTCAAGCCCCGGCGCCAAGCCTTCGCGCTTGGCGATATCGACCACGTATTCCGCCGCGTCGAAGGTCGCTTGCGCGAGCTTCTTGACCAGCGGGTCGTCCGGCACGATCAGCGGCCATTCGAATTTCAGCATCAGCGCGCAAGACGGGATCAGCGCCACGATGTCGTAGCCGTCGTCGATCAGCGGCGACATTTCCGCGGCGACCTGCTTGGCGGTCGCGGCGACCTTTTCGATCTCGCCGTGTTCGAGTTGCGGCATGCCGCAGCATTTCGGATAGACGACTTTGCTGTCGATCCCGTTCTTCGCCAGGATCGCGCGCATCGCCATGCCGATATTCGGATTATTGTAGTTGACGAAGCACGTCGCGTAGAGCGCGACCTTGCGCTTGCCGTAAGCGGGGGCCGCCGCGTTGATGTCCAACGCCTCGCGCTTCGCGCGCACGGCGAAGGTGGCGCCGTGGAATTTCGGTAGTGCTGCTTCCGGATGGACGTCCGCGACTTTATCCAGCAGGCCGCGCGTCAATTTATTCGACGTGTCCGACGCCCAGTTTGCGATCCCGGGAGCGATCGCCGCGAGCTTGCCGTTGCGATCGGTCTTGGTGAGCTGCGCCTCGGCGAAGGGAACGCCCTTCTTCTTCGCCTCGATCGCGCGGGCACGGACCATCAGATGGGGGAAGTCCAAGTTCCATTCGTGCGGCGGCACGTAGGGGCACTTGGTCATGAAGCAAAGGTCGCAGAGCGTGCAGGAATCGACCACGCCCTTGAATTCCGTCGACGGCACTTCTTCGAGCGTTTCGCCCTTCGTGTTGTCGATCAGATCGAACAAACGCGGGAAGGAATCGCACAAATTGAAGCAGCGCCGGCAGCCGTGACAAATGTCGAAGACGCGGCGCAATTCGGCGTCGAGCTTGGCTTCGTCCCAGAAATCCGGGTTCTGCCAATCGATCGGATGCCGGGTCGGTGCGTCGAGACTGCCTTCGCGCATCGGTACGTTTCCCTATTCCGCGATGAATTTGCGAGACGGCCGGCGGGCCCTTTCGAGCGGGGCCCGCCGCCGTTCCGGGGGGTTAGAGCGTGATTGGTCGGGCATGAATCGTCTGCGTTGGGTTTCCGGCGTGTGCGATCCGCGCGGCGCGGTCCGAAGCCGATAGTGGTTCTATCGGCGAGGGCCGCAACAAAGCGGGCGCCCGCCGGAACCCAACCCGAAGGGCCGCGTACTTTTGCGTCGCGGGGGTGTCGAAGGGCTCGCGCGTAGTACCACTACGCGACTTCGCCCTCCTCCTACCCGCGACGCAAAATTCCTGCGGCGCAGATGATCCATTCCCAACCAATCACGCTCTGAGCGCCGGGTTACTTGCCCAGCGAGTCGAGCGTCTTCTGGAACTTACCGGCGTGCGACTTCTCGGCCTTCGCCAGCGTTTCGAACCAGTCGGCGATCTCGTCGAAGCCTTCTTCGCGCGCCGAACGCGCCATGCCCGGGTACATGTCGGTGTACTCGTGCGTTTCGCCGGCGATCGACGCCTTGAGGTTCAGATCGGTCGAGCCGATCGGCTGGCCCGTCGCCGGGTCGCCCGTCTCTTCCAGATACTCGAGATGGCCGTGCGCGTGGCCCGTTTCGCCTTCCGCCGTCGAGCGGAACACGGCCGCGACGTCGTTGAAGCCTTCGACGTCCGCCTTTTGGGCGAAGTACAGATAGCGGCGGTTCGCCTGGCTTTCGCCCGCGAACGCATCCTTCAAATTCTGCTCGGTCTTGGTTCCCTTGAGCTTGGGCATGGAACACTCCCTGGAATTGGCGCGCCGGAACAGCGGCGCAAGGCAGCCGGCGGAATGCCGGGCGCGCAGATAATGGGCTTGGGGAAGGCGAAGTCAATAGTTTTGGAACAGTTCCAATTTAGATGAGAACCGTTTGCAACTATTGTCTAAAAAGACCCTATATCCGACCCAAAAGGGTCAGGAATCGGTCAAGCGGACCACGACGTCCACCGACGCCACACGCTTGCCCGGCGGCGGTGCGGGCAACGCCGCGACGGCAATTTGGTCGGCGGGAATGTCGATCAACATGCCGGCCGATTCGTCGAAGAAATGATGATGGGGCCCGAGATTGGTGTCGAAATAAGACCGCCCCGGCTCGACCACCACTTCGCGCAGCAGGCCAGCTTGGGTGAATTGATTCAGCGTGTTGTAGATCGTGGCGAGCGCCACGTTCAGCCCCGCTTCGCGCGCTTCGGCCGATAATTGTTCGGCGGTCAGATGGCGGTGCCCGCCCTCCCCCAGCACGCGCAGCAATTGCAGGCGCTGGCGGGTCGGGCGCAAACCCGCCGCCTTCAAACGGTCCACCAGGGGGGCAAAGGGACGCATCGAGGACATACCCAATACATAGCCGAATTTGGCCCGAATTTAAAGGTCCAGCGGGCAAAGCTGGAATGTCTCTAGTCTTCCGCCGAGACCAAACCCGACATCCGGCGCAATTCGGCCAGCACCGCTTCCCAATGCGCGACGGCGGGCTTGGCGTTGCGGCTGCGCGCGATATCGAGATTGTGATTGGCAAACGGCCGGGCGCGCGACCCCATCCGCGTCTCGATCAATTGCGCGGCCTCGGCGGGCGGCAGCCAGCGCGCATCGTATTCGAACGCGTCGAAAGTCGGCGCATGCGGGCGGATGGGTGCGCCCCGCGCGCGCAAGTTCAGCACCAGATATTCGAACGGGACCGGCAGATGCATCGCCTCGGTCGCATGCAGCACGACGCCGCCGCGCAATTCCTCGGCCTTCGCCCAGTCGAACAACCCGGCCTTACGCTTCGCCGGCACCAGCCGCGCGACGATATAGGCCGCACTGGGCGCCATCCATAATCCACCGGGCGGACGCTCGATCACGTCCAGGCTTTCGATATCCGACCAGCGCAAAGCTTCGCGGCCGGTCGTCGTGTCGTAGAATCCGATGCGGTCGAAATAAAGCTCGCGCGGGCCGATACGCTGGCGCCAAATGCCGGTCAGCACCCAAGCGATCACCGCGGCGGGCGGCAACGCGGCCAGGAACCCGGCGGGCCCGGCCGACGCCGTCGCAACGGCGATCGTCGACAGCGTCGTGCCGCCGATGACGGCGAGCCACGACAACGACCAGATCATGCCGCGCGCCCCGACCCGGATGCGCACCCAATCGTCGGGCTGGCCGAATTCCACGGCCTGCACCGGCATTGGCGTTTGCGATCGAGGGGCGGTCGGTTCGGTCATCAAGCTCTCAATCGATAGCCGTTTCGTATTTCTCCAGGACCCATTTCTCGGCGGCGGCGGCCGCGAGCCATTCCTTCATATAGGGATGATTCCACACCGCATCGACATAGGCAGCCGAATCTTTCGTCAATTCCGGCGCCCAGGTGACGAACCTTGCCACGACGGGCGCGTACATCGCGTCCGCCATGCCGAATTGCGCGCCGAACAGATAGGGCCCGCCGGCGCCGAATTTCCGGCGCGTTTCGGCCCACAACCCCTGAATCCGCGCGATGTCGTTGAGCGAACCCGGATTGCGGCCCTTGCCGGGGAAACGCGCGCGCACGTTCATCCACATCGCCTTGCGCAATTCCATGAAGCCTGCGTGCATTTCGGCGGCGATGGCGCGAGCTTGGGCGCGCGCCGCCTTATCCTGCGGCCAGAATTTCGCCGGTGCGGAATCGGCGAGGTAATCGCCGATCGCCAGCGATTCCCACACGCTCGCCCCATCGATCAGCAGGCACGGGACTTTGCCGGTGGGCGAACGCGCCGCGATCCAGGTTTTCCAATCGGGGGCGCCCATGTCGTAGATCTCCTCGCGGAAATCGAGGCCGGCGATCTTGCACGCGAGCCAGCCGCGCAGCGACCACGACGAATAGGCCTTGTTGGCGATAACGAGCGTCGCTTGGGTCATGGGCACTCCCCTGGGTTGTTCGCTCCCAAGTTCTTTCCAGAGAGACGCGGTTGGGGCAAGGTCCGAGTTGTCGCCGTACAAATCGGAGTCGTCATGCCCGCCCGCCTTACCCTTCGCCCGAAGCCCGTTGCCGCGACCGTCAAGCTGACGGCGCTGACCAAAGCCGCGTTGCCTGTCTGGCTCAAAAAAGCCAAAGCCGCGCAGAAGCGCTACGCGGAATCGGTCGGGTTCAAAGCGGCGTCGGGCGAAATTCTGGCGCTGCCCGCGAGCGACGGAAAGATCGAGCGTGTGCTGGTCGGCGTGCCCGAGCGCGAAACGCCCGACGGCTCGGGCCATAAATTCTGGAATTGGGGTGCCTTGCCCCTGAAGCTGCCCGCCGGTTCCTATCGCCTCGATCCCGAGCCGACGGATGCCGCCGAAGCGACCGAGATCGCGTTGGCCTGGGCGCTCGGCAGCTACATTTTTGATCGCTACAAGAAAGCACCCAAGGCACCGGCCGAACTCGTGTGGCCCGCGAAAGCGGATCGCCGCCGCGTGCAGTCGATCGTCGCGGCCGACGGTCTGGCGCGCGATCTGATCAATACGCCCGCGGAAGATATGGGCCCCGACGCGCTGGCCGCGGCGGCGGTGGAAACCGCCAACGAACTCGATCTCGAAGCGAACGTGATCGTCGGCGACAAGCTGCTGAAGGAAGGCTTCCCGCTCGTCCATGCCGTGGGCCGGGCGGCCGAGAGAGCGCCGCGCCTGATCGATTTGCGCTGGGGCGATCCCAAACATCCGCGCGTCGCGGTGATCGGCAAAGGCGTGTGCTTCGACACAGGCGGGCTCGACATCAAGCCCGACACCGGCATGAAAATGATGAAGAAGGATATGGGCGGGGCGGCGCATGCGTTGGCGCTCGCGCGCCTCATCGTCGAAGCGAAACTGCCGGTGCGCCTGCGCCTGCTGATCCCGGCGGTCGAAAATTCGGTCTCGGGAAATTCGATCCGCCCGCTCGATATCGTCAAATCGCGCAAGGGAATCACGGTCGAAATCGGCAACACGGATGCCGAGGGCCGCTTGATCCTGGCCGACGCGATGGCGGCGGCGGGCGACGACGAACCCGAATTGATGATCGACTTCGCCACGCTGACGGGGGCCGCGCGCGTCGCACTCGGCCCCGACCTGCCCGCGTTCTTCTCGAACGACGACGATCTGGCGCGCGAGCTTCTGCAAGCCGGGATCGCCTCGCATGATCCGTTCTGGCTGATGCCGCTATGGCAAGGCTATCGCGCGCGCATGGAAAGCAAGATCGCGGACACGTCCAACATCTCCGATGGGCCATTCGCGGGTGCGGTCACTGCCGCGTTGTTCATGCAGAATTTCGTGCCGGCCAAATGCCGCTGGGCGCATTTCGACGTGTTCGCCTGGAACCCGTGGAATCGCGCGGGCCGCACCGAAGGGGCCCATCTGCAAACCGTGCGCGGCGTGTTCGCCGCACTCGAAAAACTCTACCCCAAAGCCTGAAACGAAAACGGGCGGCACCGCGAGGTGCCGCCCGTCGTCGTTCTTACGAAGGAAAGTCGGCGATTACTCGCCGTCCTTCTCCTGCTTGCGCTTGAGAGCCGCACCCAGGATATCGCCGAGCGAAGCGCCGGAATCCGACGAGCCGAACTGGGCCATCGCTTCCTTGTCTTCTTCGATCTCGCGCGCCTTGATCGACAGCTGGATCTTGCGGCTGGTGCGATCCAGCGTCGTGATCTTCGCGTCGACCTTTTCGCCGATTGCGTAACGGTCCGGGCGCTGTTCGGCGCGATCACGCGACAGATCCGACTTGCGGATGAAGCCGGTGATGCCGTCGGCCAGCGTCAGTTCCACGCCGTTGTCCTGCACGGCCGAGACCGTACCGGTGACGACGTCGCCCTTCTTGAAGCCCGAGATGGCGGACTCGAACGGGTCGTTGGTGAGCTGCTTGATGCCGAGCGAGATACGTTCCTTCTCGACGTCGGTGTCCAGCACCTTGACCTTGACCTTGTCGCCCTTCTTGTAGGCCTTGATCGCCTCTTCGCCGGTCTTCTCCCAATCGATATCCGAGAGATGGACCATGCCGTCGATATCGCCGGGCAGGCCCACGAACAGGCCGAACTCGGTGATGTTCTTGACTTCGCCTTCCAGCTCCGTGCCCGGCGTGAAGCGGTCCTTGAAGACCTCCCACGGATTGTCGAGGCACTGCTTGAGACCCAGCGAGATGCGGCGCTTGGCGGCGTCGACATCCAGCACCATCACTTCGACTTCCTGCGAGGTCGAAACGATCTTGCCCGGATGGACGTTCTTCTTCGTCCAGCTCATTTCCGAGACGTGGACGAGGCCTTCGATGCCCGGCTCCAGCTCCACGAAGGCGCCGTAGTCGGTGATGTTGGTCACGCGGCCCTTGAACTTGGCGTTCGCGGGATACTTGGCGGCAACGCCTTCCCACGGATCCGCCTCAAGCTGCTTCATGCCCAGCGAGATGCGCTGGGTTTCGGCGTTGAAGCGAACGACCTGCACCTTGACGTGCTGGCCGATCGTGAGGGCTTCCGACGGGTGATTGATACGCTTCCAGGCGATGTCGGTGACGTGCAGCAAGCCGTCCACGCCGCCGAGGTCCACGAACGCACCGTAATCGGTGATGTTCTTGACCACGCCTTCGAGGATCTGGCCTTCCTTGAGCGAGGCGACCAGTTCCGAACGCTGCTCGGCGCGCGTCTCTTCGAGAACCGCACGACGCGAGACGACGATGTTGCCGCGGCGGCGGTCCATCTTGAGGATCTGGAAGGGCTGCGGCGTGCCCATCAGCGGGGTGATGTCGCGCACGGGGCGGATATCGACCTGGCTGCCGGGCAAGAACGCGACCGCACCGCCGAGATCGACCGTGAAGCCGCCCTTGACGCGACCGAAGATCACGCCGTTGACGCGGGCGTTTTCCTTGAACTGCTTGTCGAGAGCGCCCCACGCTTCTTCGCGGCGCGCCTTGTCGCGCGACAGCGAGGCTTCGCCGTTGCGGTCTTCCATACGCTCGACGAACACGTCGACCGTGTCGCCGGCCTTGATTTCGGCGGGCTGACCCGCGGCGCCGAATTCCTTCAGCGCGACGCGGCCTTCGGCCTTGAGGCCGACATCGACGATCGCGAAATCGCCTTCGACCGACACGACGCGGCCCTTGACGACGCGGCCTTCGAACGAATTGCCGGAGCCGAGCGACTCTTCGAGAAGAGCCGAGAAATCTTCCGCACCCGACGGCACGGACGTGCGCGTACGGGCGAGACTGGACGCTTTAGCCATTTTTTGAAAAAGCCTCTCGTTTCAAACGCCGGTCGTCCGTAAGGCCCTGTGCCTTCCGCCGACGCCGGGGTTCGAGTTGCGCCGAACGGACCATCCGTTCAGCGCGTTTTCCCCTGGATGGCGGCGAGAGCCGCTTGGAACACGTCATCGGCGGAAAGATCGGACGTATCCAGAAGGATCGCGTCATCCGCCGGTTTAAGGGGCGCCGCACTGCGCTGGCTGTCCCGCTTGTCGCGTTCCGCCATCTCGGCGAAAACGGACGCATACATAGGGGATTCACCGCGCGCGCGCAATTCGTCATATCGGCGCTTGGCGCGCGCGTCGATCGACGCGGTCACGAAGAATTTAAGCGTGTCCGGCCAAGGACATACGACCGTGCCCACGTCGCGCCCGTCGAGCACGGCGCCGGTGCCGCCAGGCGGCTTACGGGCGAAATCCCGCTGGAACGCCAAAAGGGCCGCCCGCACGGCCGGTACGACTGCAACGACCGAGGCCTGTTGCGCGACCTTTTCGCTGCGCAAATCGGTGGCGTCGAGGTCGGCGACCGTGAAGCTTTGCGCGGCGTCTTCGGGGCTCAATCCCAAGCGCAACGTCTTCGACGCGACGGCGCGATAAAGCGATCCGGTGTCGAGATGGTCGTAACCCAGATGCGCCGCCACGCGCTTGGCGAGCGTGCCCTTGCCCGCCGCGGCGGGGCCGTCGATGGCGATGATCTTCGGCGCGTTCACGCGACGATTTCGCCGCCCAGGCGGCGGATCAGCGGCAGGAAGTCCGGGAAGCTGGTGGCGATCGTCGCGCAATCGTCGACGCGGGTCCCCTTCTTCGCCGCAAGGCCCATCACCAGGAAGCTCATCGCGATACGGTGATCGAGATGCGTGGCGATCGCCGGTGTGGCCGCTTCCATACCCGGCGGCGGACCGTCATTGCCTTCGACGATCAGATCGTCGCCTTCGATGGCGATTTTCACGCCGCAGGCTTCCAAGCCCTTGGCGATGGCGGCGAGGCGATCGCTTTCCTTCACGCGAAGCTCGTGCAGGCCGCGCATGATCGTGCGGCCCTTCGCGAACGACGCCGCGACCGCGAGGATCGGGTATTCGTCGATCATCGAGGGGGCGCGCTCCGGCGGCACTTCCACGCCCTTCAACGCGGTGAAGCGCGCGTTCAGATCGCCCACTTCCTCGCCCGCTTGGTCGCGCTTATTGGCGATATCGAGTGTGGCGCCCATCTCGCGCAACGTGGTGAAAAGCCCGGTGCGCAAGGGATTGAGCCCCACGCCGCGCACCGTGACATCCGATCCCGGCACGATCAAACCGGCGACCAGCGGGAACGCCGCCGAGGACGGATCGCCGGGAACGATCACGTCGCTGGCTTTGAGTTCCGGGCGGCCGGTGACGGTCGCGCGCGTCAGGCCGTTCGCGGTCTCGATCGTCACCTCGGCGCCGAAATGGCGCAGCATGCGCTCGGTATGGTCGCGGGTGCGCGCCTTCTCGACCGTCGTGGTCTTGCCCGGCGTGTTGAGGCCGGCGAGCAGCACCGCCGATTTCACCTGCGCCGACGCCACCGGCAATTCGTATTCGATGGGCATCGGGTTCTTGGCGCCGATGACGGCGAGCGGCAGCAGCACCTTGCCTTCGCTGGTTCCGCGATGCTCGAACTTCGCCCCCATGCGCAGCAAGGGTGCGGTGACGCGGCCCATCGGGCGGCGGCGCAAGCTAGCATCGCCCGTGAACACCGCGAAGATCGGATGGGCGGCGACGAGACCCATCAGCAAACGTGCCCCCGTGCCCGCATTGCCAAGGTCCAGCACGTCGGCGGGTTCGGCGAGCGCCCCGATGCCCCGGCCGCGCGTGCGCCACGTGCCGTCGGCCTCTTTGACGATCTCGGCCCCCATCGCGCGCATCGCGGCGGCGGTGCGCAACACATCCTCGCCTTCCAGCAGGCCGGTGATGCGCGTTTGGCCGACCGCAAGGCCGCCGAACATCAGCGCGCGGTGCGAAATCGACTTGTCGCCCGGCACGCCGGTTTCGCCCTTCAATGCGTTGCCGGGCTTGGCGGCGGCGGGGTGGGTCTGTTCGTGGGCCATGTCGGCGTTTCGCTTCCGGGTCGGGAAAGGGCAAAAATGCCAGGGGCTTGTACCAATCCCGCCCCCCCGGGGACAAGGCCAAGGGATGGCAAGTTGACAGGGCCCCCGGGACATGGCATTTCCCGCGCCCGTTTTCCGGGTTTCACGTTTTATAGGGTTTCGCGATGGCCAAAGCCGAATGGGGTCTGAAGCGCACGTGCCAATCTTGCGGCGCGCGATTCTACGACCTGCAGCGTAGCCCGATCGTCTGCCCGAAATGCGAGGCCGAGTACGATCCCGAAGTGCTGCTGAAGAGCCGCCGGGGCAAGCCGGCCGCCGCCGCCGTCGTGGCGCCCAAGCCCGTCGCCGACCCCGTCGAGGCCGATGAGGTCGTGGCGGAGGAGGAAGAGGAAGACGAAGACGATACGGTCATGGAAGACACGTCCGAGCTCGGCGAAGACGACGAGGACGTGGCCGAAGTGGTCGAGAAGGCGGACGACGAGGAGCGCTAAGCGGCGTTCGCGATCCGCGCAATTTATCGCTTGCGCGGCGGGCCGAGGCGCCCGATATAGAGGCGGTTTCGACGGGGCCCCAACCCCGGCCGACAAAGAGTTTCGGGGCCATAGCTCAGCTGGGAGAGCGCCGCAATGGCATTGCGGAGGTCAGCGGTTCGATCCCGCTTGGCTCCACCATCACACAAAGCTCCGACGGAACCCCGTCGGAGCTTTGTTCGTTTTGGCCTCTCAGCCCACGTCTGATAAGCGCCCACCGTCGATACGGTCAGGACTGGCGCATCTCGTACAAGTGCCGCTGAAACCCGACGAATAGATCCCGGATTTTCGGCACGGGCCCCAGCTTGCCCTTCGCGTCGTCGATGCTGCCATAGCGCAACTTGAGCAACGGCGCGAGTTTGGTATCGTCGAGTTCGTCGACGCCCTCGCGAACATAGTGATCGAGGACAAAGTCGATGAACGCCTGTTGTTCGGCCACAAGGCTGTTCCGGACTTTCTCGCCGGCGTAAGCCGCGCGGTCCGTCCGAGGCACGGGCGCCCTGGCGAAAGCGACATACGCAAGAACATCGAAAATATCGCTCTTCTCGGCGGAAACCACTTTTTGCATTTCCGCCAGCGAATCGCGGCTGAACCCGGCGTCGCCAAGTCGCTCAAGCAAGGCCTTTCGCGTCTCCGGTACGCTCCAGATACGGCGCAACTGATCCTCGTCCTTGAACAGCGCCGGCAATGCGCCAAAGAGAGCTTCGAGGAACTGTGCTGCCGACATGGGCTTGCCATCGGCGCTCCAAAACGTCGTCGCGACCATGCTCTGGATGGCGCGCTCTTTCCCGTCGGCCAATTTCACTTTGATCGCCTTCGGCCGTTCGACTTGATCGCCGCCAATCCGCCCTACATCGCCGTGGACGATCCCGACCTTGCAGCCGAAGTACGCCGCTACGAGCCCACCACGGCGCTGCTCAGCGGCCGCAACGGACTCGACGCCCTCGAGCAGATCGCCAGCACGGCGCCACGGTATCTCGCCAGCGGTGGCTGGCTGATCCTGGAGCACGGCTGGAAACAGGCCGCAGCGGTCCGCGATCTGCTTGTGCGCAACGGCTTCACTCGCGTACGCTCCTACGCCGATCTGGCGGGCCACGAACGGGTCACCGAGGGTTGCCGTTGAGGCACCCGCAAAACCCGCCTCCCCTTCATCTGCAACGCGCGACTCACATGCTCGAATTCAAAACTTCCAAAGGCATCTTCACGGTCCAGCTGTTCGATCAGCAGGCGCCGATCACGGTCGAGAACTTCCTCAAGTACGCCGACGAGGGCTACTTCGACGGCACCGTCTTCCACCGCGTCATCGCCGGCTTCATGGTGCAGGGCGGCGGTCTCACCGCCGACATGAAGACCAAGCAGGGCCAGCACGCGCCGATCCAGAACGAGGCCAGCAACGGCCTGAAGAACAAGCGCGGCACGCTGTCGATGGCGCGCACCAACGACATCAACAGCGCCACCTCGCAGTTCTTCATCAACGTGGTCGACAACGACTTCCTCGATCACCGGCCCGGCAACTACGGCTATGCCGTGTTCGGCCGCGTGGCTTCCGGCATGGACGTGGTCGACGCCATCGTGGCGGCGAAGACCGGCAACAGGGGCGGCCATCAGGACGTGCCGGTCGAGCCGATCACCATCGAGTCGGTGAAGCGGATCGAGGCGCCGCAGGGCTGACGACACGGCGGCGGCAAAACCGCTGCCGCTTGGCTGGCATGTCCGCGGGCATCCTGATGCGTCGAACGCTGCGCCTGGCAGGCTGGCTGGCCGGGATCTCGCTGCTGGGCAGCGTGGCGCTGGTGCTGGCGTTGCGCTGGCTCGATCCGCCCACCTCGGCATTCATGCTGCGCGAGCACCGGATCG
>JAIUNH010000035.1 GCA_020161965.1 Pseudomonadota bacterium | reverse complement strand
CGAAATCCTGCGCCCGATCCCGCCGCTCGCCTGGATTCCGATCGCGATCGTCTGGTTCGGCTTGGGTGAGCCGTCGAAGATTTTCGTCATCGTCATCGGCGTGTTCTTCCCCGTCTTCACCGCGACCGCGCGCGGCATGGCGTCGATCCCGCCCGTCATCCTGCGCGCCGCGCGCACGATGGATGTGGACGGCGTGCGTCTGCTGATCAAAGTCGCGATCCCCGCCGCGATGCCCGATATCGCCACGGGCTTGCGCATCGGCTTCGGCTTGGGCTTCGGCGTGCTGGTCGCGGCCGAACTCATCGCCGCCGAGCGCGGCATGGGCCATCTCGTCATGGAAGCGCGCCAGCTCGGCCAGCTCGGCGTTTCCATCTTCGGCATTTTCCTGATCGGCATCGTCAATCTGATCGCCGATCGCCAGCTCGCCCGGCTGATCGGCCGGACGATCGGCCGCTGGCACGCGCTTTAATCAAAAAAGGGAGGATAGACCATGAAACGACGCACATTCCTGACGACCGCCGCCGCGACGCTCGCCGCCCCCGCTTTCGTGTACGCGCAAGCCAAGCCCGAGGTGAGCAAGCTCGGCATCGGCTTCGGCCTCGATCCCGTGTTCGCACCCCATATCGTGGCGATGGAAAAGGGCTGGCTGCGCGAAGCGGGCTTCACCGATATCGCCACGCCGAGCTTCACCAGCGGCGCTTTGGCCGGCGAAGCGCTGATCGCCGACCAGATCCAGCTTTGGACGCCGGGCAATCTGCCGCCGATCTCGATGGCGAATTCGGGCGTGCCGGCCGTGGTGCTGGGCACCAACTGCATCGCCACGCAAGCCGAGCAGTTGATCGTGCGCAACGACGCGAACGTGACGAAGCCGGAAGACCTCTACAAAATCCGCATCGGCCTGCTGGCCGGTTCGACCGCGTCGGCGACGCTGCATATCCTCGCCAAGCACTACAAGCTGGATGAATCGAAACTCCAGATCGTCAACATGCCCCCGCCCGAGCAGCTCGCCGGCCTCACCAACAACAACATCCAAGCGCTGCTGTGCTGGCAGCCTTGGGCGCATAACGCGCTGCGCCTGGGCAACACGACGATGCTGCATTCGGGCACGACCAGCGGCTTCGCGGCCAACAAGGGCGCCAAGGTCCAGATCTCGGCCACGCGCTCGCTGTTCGTGGCGAGCGAGGCCTTCGTGCGCAAGAACCCGATCGCCACGCGCACGCTGATGGCCATTCTGGTGCGCGGCCAGAAATACGTCACGAACCCCGCCAACCGCGCGGAAGTGATCGACCTCGTCGCGCAGAAGACCCGCCAGGACAAGGCGCTGGTCGAAGCGATTTGGGGCGATTACGACTTCAACCCCGCCTTCGACGACGCCTATGTCGCCGATATGGACGCGCTGGGCGCCTATCTCGTCGCCTCGGGCCGTCTGCGGAATACGCGCTCCCCGCTCGATTACACCTTCACCGATCCGGTTGCGGCGGCCGACGCCGCTTTGGTGAAGCGCGCCGGGCGCTGGAAGGCCTGAACGCAATGGCGCGCATCGGGATCGCTTTCGTCGGCACCGGCTTCATCGCCGGTTATCACCTGGACGCGCTCGCGACGATACCGGATGCCGATATCCGGGTCGTCGTCGGGCGCGACCCCGCCAAGGCGGCGGCTTTCGCCGCCCAGCGGGGAATCCCGACGGGGACAAGCGATCTCGATGCGGTGCTGGCGCGCGGCGATATCGACGCAATCGTCGTCGCCTCGCCCGACGACACGCATGAAGCGATCTGCCTGAAGGCGATCGCTTCGGGCAAGGCGATCCTGGTGCAAAAGCCGATGGCGCCCGATGCGACCGCCTGCCGGCGGATGATCGCGGCGGCGCAAGAAGCCAAGGTCGATCTGCAAGTCAGCTTCATGCATCGCTATTTCGAGGAATTCGCGGCCGCGCGCGACTTGATCGCGGCGGGCGAAATCGGTACGTCGACCAGTGCGCGTATGCGCAACGCCACACCCGGCCCCGATTGGGGCGACTGGTTCTTCAAGAAATCGCGCGTGGGCGGCGGCGTGGTGCTGCAACTCGGCGTGCACGGCATCGATCTGCTTACGCAGCTTTTCGGCCCCGTCGCCTCGCTCAACGCCACGACGGCGATCCTGCGCCCCGAACGGCGTTTGGCCGACGGGCGCGTGGTGACGGTCGAGAACCCCGACAGCGCCTGGGCGACGTATCGCTTCGCCAATGGCGTAGCCGCGTCGCACGATATGTCGATGATCGAGGCGGCGGGCACCGATCGCTTCGGCATGGAAATCTACGGCACCGACGGTACGATTCAGCTGCGCGGCGTCGCCGGGCCGTTGCGCTTGCGCCGCAAGGGTGCCACCGCATGGGAAACGCCCGCTTTGCCTACGCCGCCGCTCGGCCAGCGCCACCATCAACGCTGGCTCGACGGATTGTCCGGCGCCAAACCCAAGGAAACGACGGCACGCGACGCGCTGGCGGGATTGCTGATCGCCGAAGCGATCGAACGTTCCGCCGCGCAAGGCGGTGCCGCCACGAAAGTCGAACAACCATGATCCGCATCGCCATTCTCAGCTTCGCGCATTATCACGCGAATTTCTGGACCGAGGCCTTTCTCGCCGAGAAGGATGTCCAAGTTTCGGCGATCTGGGACGACGACGACGCGCGCGGGCGCGAAGCCGCCTCGCGTTTCGGCGTGGCGTTCAAACCCGATCTCGTCAAAGCGATCGACGGGGCCGATGCGGTCGCCGTATGTAGCGAAACGGTCAAGCACGTTCCGTTGATCGAGGCGGCCGCCGCACGCGGAAAATCAGTCCTCTGCGAAAAGCCGATCGCCCGCGATCTGGTCGACGCGAAGAAGATCGCCGCATCGGTACGCAAATCCGGCATCGCTTTCATGCAGAGCTTTCCCAAGCGCTTCGATCCGGTGTCGCACGAACTACGTCGCGTCGTCGCGTCGGGCGAGCTGGGCCGGATCGGCATGGTGCGCATCCGGCACGGCCACTTCTACGGTCTCGATCCCGAATTCGGGCAGCGCTGGTACGTCGACCCGGCGAATTCCGGCGGCGGCGCGTTGCTCGACGAAGGCGTACACGCGGCGGATTTCCTGTGCTGGAATTTCGGCCTTGCGGACAGCGTCGTCGCCAGTGCTTCCTCCGCGCTCGGGCTGAAGGTCGAAGACCAAGCCATCGCCACGTTCTCCTGGGCGAACGGCATGATCGGCGAGATCGCGTCGAGCTTCGCCTTCGCGGCAGCCGATTCTTCGATCGAGATTTTTGGCACCGAAGGAACGGCGATCGTTTCGGGCGTCGACCTCGCCTCGCGCGACATCACACCGTCCGGGTTTCTCAAAACCTTCCGCCGCGATCAGCAACCGCGCGAATGGCGCGTCAGCGATCTGATCCCGCAATTCAAGCGCGGCCAGTTCCATCATCAGAACGCCATCGCCTTCGCGAATGCGTTGCGCACCAAGACGACGCCCCCGGTCGGGCTCGACGACGGCATTCGCGCGCTGGCGATGATCGAAACGGCCTATGCCTCGATCCGCTCCGGCCGTCGGGAAAAGATCGCGGCCCTCTAGGGCGACGCAGCCGATCGTCGCAGCAACTCGATCAGCGCGTTGATGGGGGCGACGTTCGCCAGCGTGCGCGCGAACATCGCCCCGCCCTTGAAGCGCGCACCCTCGATCGGCAAGGGCAGTTCCACCAGACCTTGACCAACGGCGGAAACGAGCAAGCCGCTGGCCACGCAGCCCAAATAAGGTCCGCTGCGCAGCAACTCGAAAATCGCCATGACCGACGTGGATTCCACCGCGATGCGCGGCGGCTCGGCCCCCATGCGGCGGAAAATGCTTTCGCGCGAAGCGACCGTCTCGTCGTCGTCCTGATAGACGACCCAAGGATAGGCGGCGAGATCGGCGGCGGTGATTCGCCGCTTGGCCGCCAGCGGATGCGATTTCGACGCGATGATGCACAAGCGCACATTCACGATGTGCCGCGTCTCGATATAATCCGGAATGCCGGTGGTCGGCAGGCGGCCGACGACGATATCGAGATCGCCGCCGAACAACGCGGGCAGCGTGCGCGGATTGGCGCCGACCGAAAGGTCGATGCGTAGGCGTGGGAAGCGCGCCTGCAATTCCGATATCGCGGCCGGCAGCAAGGCGGCGGCAAAATAGAGCCCGGCACCGACGCGCAAATGCCCTGTGCGTCCCGCCTTGAAAGCGCCGAGTTCGGATTGCGCGAAATTCCATTCGGTCTCGATCTGCTTGGCGTGCCGTAACAGTGCCACGCCGAAACGCGTAAGCACCACGCCGCGCGCGCGTCGCTCGAACAGCGCCACGCCCAATTCACGCTCCAGCCGATGGATCGCTTTGCTGACCGCCGGCTGGCTGATCGACATTTCCTGGGCGCCGGCGCTGATGCTGCCGCCTTTGGCGACCGCGAGGAACGGCCGCAGCAAGGCCACGTTCTGCAACATAGGTATTCCTCACGGTTATCCAAATAGGCCGAAATGGAACTTTACGGACTATCTCGCCGGATGGAAAGCTTTCGGGATCAAGGTGCCGAACAACGCACCGCAAAGGGGAGAAAGCGCCGGCAATGCGTACCGTGTTCGTCCTGTTCGATTCCCTCGTGCGTTCGGCGATGAGTGCTTACGCCGATACGCATGTGCATACGCCGAATTTCAAGCGCTTCGCCCAGCGCGCGGTGACGTTCGACAGCCATTTCGTCGGCAGCCTGCCCTGCATGCCCGCAAGGCGCGACATCCATACCGGCCGAATGAACTTCCTGCATCGCAGCTGGGGCCCGATGGAGCCCTACGACAATTCGTTCCCCGAGATGCTGCGCGACGCGAACATCCATTCGCATCTCGTGACCGACCATATGCATTACTTCGAGGATGGCGGCGCCACCTATCACGGGCGCTTCCGGTCGTGGGATTTCATCCGCGGCCAGGAATACGATCCGTGGAAGGCGATGGTCCAGCCGCCGATCGACCGGCTGCAGGAGAAGTACAACGTCAAACACTACGACTTCTCCCGCAACTGGAAGCGCCTGCAGAACGCGATCAATCGCGAATACATGATCGATGAGAAGGATTTTTGCCTGCCGCGCTGTTTCGACAGCGCGTTCGAATTTCTCGACCTCAATCGCGGCGCCGATAATTGGTTCATGCTGCTGGAATGCTTCGATCCGCACGAACCGTTCCACGCGCCCGACCGGTTCAAGGACCGCTACCGCACCGGCTATAACGGCGGCATTCTCGACTGGCCGCATTACGAAAAAGTCGTCGAGAGCCCCGAGGAGATCGCGGAGATCCGCGCCAATTACGCGGCGCTGATGACCGCTTGCGACCATTATTTCGGCAAGCTGATCGACTATTTCGACAAGCACGATATGTGGAAGGACACGGCGATCGTACTGTCGACCGACCATGGCTTCCTGCTGGCCGAGCACGATTGGTGGGGCAAGAACCTGATGCCCTACTACACCGATATCTCCCACATTCCGCTGATCATCCATCACCCGGCACACACGCGCAGTGCGGGTCAACGCCGCAATGCCGTGACCCAGACGATGGATCTGATGCCGACGATCCTCGACATGTTCGGCATCGCGGCCCCGCCCGAAGTCTGCGGCAGGTCGCTGCTGCCGCTGCTCGACGAAGACAAGCCGATCCGCGATATCGGGATTTTCGGCATGTTCGGCGGACCGATCGGCGCTACCGACGGGCGCTACACCTACTACCTTTATCCAGGCGATCTCTACGGGCCGGGCTTGCACGAATACACGCTGATGCCCACGCATCTGCATTCGCTGTTCAGTGCGGCCGAGATGAAGACCGCAAAACTGCGCGAGCCCTTCGACTTCACCAAAGGCATGCCCATCCTGAAGATCGACGCGCTGATGGATGCGCGACGCATTCCCGTCCATGACGGCAAGCAATTCGATCCCGGCGTGGGTACGACGCTTTACGACATCTCGGTCGATCCCAAGCAGCTCAAACCCTTCCGCGACGACGCGATCGAACGGCGCTTCCTGCGCGGGATCGCCGAACAGATGCGCCTGCACGACGCCCCGGCCGAAATCTACGCCCGCTACGGAATCGGTCCCAAACTGGCCGCTTGACGGCCGCATATAACAAGGGAGGAAACCATGAAGTTCCAATTCGCGACCGCATTTGCGGCGGCAAGCGCTTTGGCGTTTGCCGCCGCCGGTCCGGCCGCCGCCCAAGCGCCCTTCGCCGATGTCGGCAAACATCCCGAAATCTCGATCCTGATCAACTCGTCGCCCTGGTTCAGCGGGTTCGAGAAAGCGGTCGATCTCTACGAGAAGCAGACCGGCAACAAGGTGAAGCTCGACGTGACGCCCTATGGCGGCATGCTGGAGAAGGCGCGCAACGCCGTGCGCGCGGCCAACAGCCCATACGACATCCTCAATCTCGACGCGCTGTGGACGATCGAGTTCTACGAAGGCAGCTTCCTGAAGCCCTTCGCCGAAATCGACCAGGGCTTTGCGCTGCCCGCCGGCGTGCTGACCTTCGAGGATTCGAATTACTGGAACGCGCAGCGCCGCTGGCGCACGCGCGACGGCGGCCAGCTGATGGGCTATTCGCCCAACGGCAATATCCACGTCCTCTATTATCGCGACGATTTGCTCAAGCAAGCGGGCTTGCAGCCGCCCAAGACCTGGGACGATGTCAGCGCGATCTGCCAGAAGCTCAAGAACCCGCCGGGCATGTACGGCTTCGTGACGCGCGGCGAGAAGGGCAACCCGATCCGCTACGACTGGACGCCGTTTCTGCAAGGGGCCGGCGGCTCGATCGTGAAGGCACCCCAGGACGGCGACTATACGGTCACGATCAACTCGCCCCAGGCCAAGCAAGCGCTCGATAAATATATCGAGCTGCAAAAGAACTGCGCACCGCCCAATGTCGGTGTGATCGGTCAGGGCGACGTGATCCAATTGCTCGCCACCGGCCGCGCGGCACAAGGCCTCGCCGTCATCGCCGCATGGTCGACCTTCGACGACCGTCAGAAATCGGCGGTCGTGGGCAAAATCAATACGGCGGTCGTGCCCGCCTTCGCCGGGCGCAATCCGGGTGTGGCCATCGGCAACTGGGTCTTCGCCGTGCCGAAGAACGTTTCGGCCGAGCGTCAGCGTGGGGCGCTTGCCTTCTCGCGCTGGTTCCTGACCGCGGGCGCGCAACGCGCTTATGCCGAGGCGGGCGGCATTCCCGTGCGTTCCGATACGTTCGCATCGGACCTCGCCGCCAAGCCGGAGTTCCGTTGGATGAAGGCCTATCTCGACAGCCAGCAATTCGCCCGCCAGGAACTCGGCTATGCCGAGGGCGCCCAGGTCGAAGCGGTGCTGGGCCTGCGTTTGAACCAAGCGCTGATCGGCGAGATGTCGTCGGCCCGCGCGCTCAACACCGCCGCGCGCGAGATCGAGGAGATCTTCCAGCGCGGCGGACGGCGTACCGGCAAGCTCGACGCCTTGCCGGAGTGACGTAAAGTATCGGGCCTGAAGGCGGGGACCGGGTCTCGCGATCCGGTCCCCGTCGTCCTACGGATGATAGGCGGATGAAAGACGACTTCCTCAACCGGACCTTCCGCCACTGGAGCATGTGGCCGTGCCTGGCGTTCCTGCTGGTGCTGTCGGTCTACCCGGTCCTCCAACTCGTGCCGATGGCGCTATCGACCATCAAGATCACCGGTGAAGGTACATTCTGGACCTATTCGCCGCGCCGCAATCTCGACCTTCTGCTGGGCGATGCAGTGTTGCGCGACGCGGTCGTCAATACGCTGGTCTTCGTCGTGCTGTCCGTCGCCATCGAAATGGTGCTGGGTTTCTTCGCCGCGTTGTTCATCGCCTGCATGCCGCGCGGCCGGAATTTCGCGCGCACGGTGATGATCCTGCCGATCCTGCTGCCCGCCGTCGCGATCGGCAGCATGTGGAAGCTGATGTTCAACTACGATTTCGGCCTGTTCAACCAGATGGTCGGCGTGATCGGCCTCGACCCGATCAACTGGCTGGGCGACACACGCTGGGCATTGCTATCGGTCGTCATCGTCGACGTTTGGCACTGGACGCCCTTCGTGTTCCTGATCCTTTTCGCGTCGATCGAGACTCTGCCGCAGGACGTGCTGGAAGCCGGGCGCGTGGACGGTGCCACGGCGTGGCAAATGATCAGCCTGATCATCCTGCCGCTGCTGGGGCCCGCTTTGGCGGTCGCGGCGCTGTTCCGCGCCATCGTGGCGTTCAAGGCGTTCGATCAGGTCTATCTGCTGACCTCCGGCGGGCCGGGCACATCGACCGAGCTTCTCAGCCTGCATCTCAATCGCGTGTTCTTCGAGCAGAACCAGCTCGGCTACGGCGCGATGCTGTCGCTGACCATCATCGCCGTGATCGTCGCCACCCTCGCCGTCGGCAAATGGTCGGCATCGCAGATCGAACGCAAAAGGATGGGGCAATGATCCCCCTGCACGGCCGCGCCGCGTGGATCGGCTACGGCGTCGTGGCACTGGCGATTCTGTTTATCGTTGGGCCAACGGCGTGGATCTTCCTCAACTCAATCAAGTATCAGATCGCAATCTATTCCGGCGCTTGGGTGTTCGAGCCGACGCTCGACAACTACATCGACGTGCTGTTCAGCCGCCGCTCCGACCTCGTCCATAATCTGTGGAACAGCTTCGTCGTCGCGGGGCTTAGCACCGTCGCCGTGCTGGTCGTCGGGTCGTTGGGCGCCTATGGCGTCCATCGCTGGTTCCGCAGCCGGCTGTTCGCCAAGCTGCTGATGGGCTGGGTGCTGATCTTCCACATGATCCCGGTCATCACGCTGGTGGGCCCGTGGTATTTGTTCTTCCAGTCGCTCGGCCTCTACAACACGCTGCTGGCGCTGGTGCTGACCCACATCACCATCAATTTGCCGATGACGATGTGGATCATGCTGACCTATTTCAACGAAGTGCCGACCGAATTGCGCGAAGCCGCGACGATCGACGGCTGCGGCGATTTCACCACCTTCCGGCGGATCATCTTGCCGCTGGTGGGGCCGGGCCTCGTCTCGTCCGGCATTCTGTCCTTCGTGTTCAGCTGGAACGAATTCGCGATCGCGCTGAACCTGACGGCGCGCGACACCGCGACCGTGCCCGTCGCCATCGCGCGCTTCGCCCAACAATTCGAGATCCAGCACGCCCAAATGGCCGCGTCGTCGATGATCGCGATCGTGCCGGCGTTGCTGCTGATGGTCTTCGGTCAGCGCTTCATCGTGCGCGGCCTGACGACCGGTGCCGTCAAATAGGCGCTATTGCTTGACCGATCCCGCCGATAGGCCGGAGACCATGTAGCGCTGCAACGGCAGGAACAGCAGCAGGGTCGGCAGCGTCGTCAACGCCGAACCCGCCATCACGTTGCCCCAATCGGTGACGTTCTCGCCGAAATAGATGTAGAGGGCGAGCGGCATCGTCTTCATCTCCTCCTGCGTCAGTAACGCGACGGAGAAGAGATATTCCGACCAGCACAGCAGGAAGGCATAGGTTGCCGTGGCGACGATGCCTGGAAACATGATCGGGAAGACGATGCGCCAGACGACCTGGAAGTAACTCGCACCGTCCATGATCGCGGCTTCGTCCAGGCTGCGGGGTACGGCGCGCAGATAGCCGACCAGCAGATAGACCGAGAACGGGATCGAGATCGCGACATAGACGAACAACATGCTGCCCCAGTTGTTCAGCATGCCCGCGCGCGCGAACAGGATGAACACCGGCGTCACCAGAATGATCCACGGGAAGGTCTGGCCGAGCATGACGCTGGCGAACAACGTGCCGCGCCCGCGAAAGCGGAAGCGCGAGAAAGCGTAGGCCGCGTTGACCGATACGAAGGTCGACAGCAGCACGGCACCGATGCACAGCACCAAACTATTCACGACGTTATGGCCGAACCCGGCGGCGAACAAACGCGTGTAATTCTCCAGCGTCATCGACCAGCGCGTGGCCGAGAACATCGTATCGGGCGTCTTCAACGACGCGATGAAGACCCATGCGGTCGGGTAGACGAGGAAGGCCAACGCGAACGCCGTGACGGCGAGTGTCGCGAACTGGACGGAAGCGCTGGGGGCGCGGTTCATCGATCTTCCTCCTCGACCAAGGCCCGCGCGGCGACGTAACGCAGATAGATCATGCCGAAGGCGGTCATGATCATGGCCATCACCACGCCGGCGGCGGCGCTGTAGCCCAGGCGGCCGTCGATGAAGCCCTTGATGTAGATTTCCGTCGCCATGACGTTGGTGAACGTGCCGGGCCCCGCCCCGGTCGTGAGCCAGACATAGATGAAATTGTTGAAGGTCCAAAAGGTCGACATCATCGCCATGACGATGATCGCCGGCTTCAGATGCGGCAGGTAGATATAGCGCAGCAACTGCGTACGGCTGGCGCCGTCGATCTCGGCCGCTTCGACCAATTCGCCGGGCAACGATTGCAGGCTCGCCATGAAGGTCAGCGTGACCAGCGGCAACGTGTTCCAAGTGATGATCAGGATGATCGAGGGCCAGACCCAATTGGCGTCGGCCAAAAACGGGATCGGCTGATCGATGAAGCCGAGCCACATCAGGAATTGATTGGCAGCACCCACACGCGGATCGAGGATCCAGCGCCACACCACGATCGCGACGACCGGCGGCGTAGCCCAGGGCACGATCAGCAGAATGCGCGTGAGCGTCGATAGGCGCCAGGCGCGGATCGTGCGGCTATCGAGCAGGAAGGCGAGCGCCAGTCCCAGCACGATGCGCACGGTCACGCCCACGACGGTCAGCCAAATCACCGTGTTGAACATGACCCGGCGAAAGCCGGGGCTGGTCAGCAGTTCGATATAATTCTCGAGACCGATCCAGCGCCCGCCGTCGCGCAATTGGAAAATATCGAGATCGGTGGCGCTGATGTCGAGATTGAAGACGAACGGATAGACGTAGAAAGCGCCGAGGAAGAAGAAAGCGGGGACGAGCGCGAAAGCGACGAAACCTTTAACGTTCGCGTGCATCGTGCCGTCCCCGCCCTATTCCTTAGCGCTGCTGCAACCGCGCGAGCTCGCGCGCGATCGTATCATGCAACTCGCGCCCGGCGGCTTGCGCGGTCTTCTCGCCGATGAAGACCGAACCGGCCGCACGGCCGACCGCGTTCCACATGAACGGGATCGGCACCGGACCGGTCGCGTAAGGCCCCCAGCTGCGCGAATTGGCGAGCTGCTTGGGATACCCGGCCAGTTCCGGATCCCAGGCGCGGCTATCGATCGCGGCGCGCTGGGCGGGCGTGTAGTTGTTGTAGTGCTTGAACGTCGGGTCGGGCTTGGTCAGGAACTTCACCAGCGCCCAGGCCTGTTCGACGTTCTTCGCGTTCGGGCTGATGCCCAGCATGCGGCCGCCGAAATTGGTGACCGAACCGTTCTTGCCGCCGGGATGCGGCGCCGTCATGAACGGCCGCTTCTTGCCCGGGTTGCGCTGATCCCACTTGGTCAGGATTTCGATCGCCACCGTATCGGGCATCGACGCCATCGCGGTGTTGCCGGTCAGCATGCCTTCGACGAGTTCGGGGGCACCCCACAAACAGACCGACAGGTTGCTGCGCGGGTTATGACCTTCGGTGATGTAGGAGTTGTAGTACTCCAGCGCTTCCGTCGCCTTTTCGGGCGTGACGCCCATCACGAACTTGCCCGACGCGTCCTGGTCGATCCAGCCGGGACCATCCGACCAGAAGTAATAGTTCATGTAGAACCAGATCGACGGCGTGGCGCAGCTGCCCGCCGGGAAGCCCCAGCCCGCCTTGCCGGTGCGTTGATGGATCTGGCGGCTGGCGTCGCGCAAACCCGCCCAGGTCGTCGGGAATTCCTTGATCCCGGCCTGTTCGAACAGCTCGGTGTTGTACATCATCGTGAACGTGTCGGTCGTCCATGGCACCGCGTAGGTCTTGCCGTCCGGCCCTTCGGCCAGATCGCGGGCGAAGAAGTCGTTCCAGCCCTTGACGCCCATCTGCGCGCCGTCGCGCGCGATCAGATCGTCGAGCGGACGCAGCGCCTTGCCGCCACCGAAGGAACGCGGCTGCACGAAGGAGATATGCACCACGTCCGGCGCCGTGCCGGTCGCGGCTTCGCGCAGATATTGCTGCTGCATATCCGCCCACGAGATGCGCTGCATATTGACCTTGATGGACGGATTCGCCTTTTCGAATTCGTCCAAGGCCGCGCGCATCTGCGGCGCTTCGGGATCGTTGAAGCGAAACGTGATCGTCACCGGCGACTGAGCCTGCAAGGCGGGAGCAGCCAAAAGCCCCACCGCCAACGCAGCGCCGGCGACGAGACCGCGCCTTCCGAGTTGATGTCGCATCGTTTCCTCCCTCTTTTGGGTTCGTGTTTTCACGTTCGCCGGCAAGATCGGGCCCGGCCTTTCACCCCGTCGGCACGGCCGGATCGATCAATCCGGCGGCCTTCAATTCGTTCCAGAACGCGGACGGGATCGGCGCCGCGCAGGCTTTCAGCGCGGCACGCACTTCGTCCGGCGACCGGTATCCGGCGGCGATGCTGGCGATGCGCGGATGCGCCAACGGGAATTGCGTCGCCGCCGCTTGCAGCGAAACGCCATGACGCGCGCAGACCGCTTCGATCTTGCGCACGCGATCGAGCACTTCCTGCGGCGCGTCGGCGTACCAGTATTTGGCGCCCGCGACGGCGCCGGTCGCCAGAATGCCCGAATGATAGGGGGCGGCGAGCAGGATCGAGATCGTCTTCTTCTCGCAAAGCGGCAGCAGCTTGGCGTGTGCGGTCGTGTCGAGCAGCGTGTAGCGGCCGGCGAGCATGAAACAGTCGAAATCGCCGTCGGTCGCGAAGCGGCACATCAAATCGACGTCGTTGATGCCCACGCCGATGGCACCGATCGTGCCGGCGGCACGCAAATCGGCCAGCGCGCGATAAGCGCCGTCCATCGCTTGCTTGTACGTCGCCTCCACCGCGTCGCCGCGCCATTTCGCGGTGACGTCGTGGATATGGACGATATCGAGATGCGACGTGCCCAAGCGCTGCAGACTGTCCTCGATCGAGCGCAAAGCGCCGTCGCGCGTATAGTCGTAGACGAGATCGAAGGGCAGCGTCGTCGCAAAGGGCCCCGGCGTGCGCGCGGCGGGATCGGGCTTCAGCAACCGGCCGACCTTGGACGACAGCACGAATTTCCCGCGCGGATGACGGCGCAACGCCGCGCCCAGGCGATGCTCGGACAGGCCGTGTCCGTAAAACGGCGCCGTATCGAAATAGGAAACGCCTGCTTCGATCGCCGTCGCGACGCTGGCATTGGCCGCTTCGTCGGTCATATCGGCCAGAAGATTGCCCATCGGCGCCGCGCCGAAGCCCAATTGCGACACGCGCAGCTTGGTGCGGCCGACTTGCCGTGTGGCGGCCGGATCGAAACTCATGCTTTCCCCTCGTATGCGCGCGCGCTCTTGATGTTGTGGACATGGACGTGATCGCCCGCCGCGAAAGCCTTGGTCGCGAGCGCAATTCGTGCGCCGTATTTCATGACCGGCTCGCCCGCCGCATGGGCGCGGCGCGCGATCTTGTGGCCAAGCGCCACCGCCTCGCGCGCCGTCAAGGTTTCGACCTTGCCGCCGACCCGCACGATCACGTCCTCGCCGGGCGCCAGATCGCGCAACGCCACGGCCACGCCGTCGACGGGCTCGATCGCGATCGCATTCCAGCCGATCGTCATTTCGCCGCCCGCACCTTCACGCCGGCTTTCTCCTCGCGCATCTTGACCAGCACGCCGACGTCGTTGGCGCCGTAACCTTGGTCGATGCCGTCTTGGCAAGCGGCCAACGTCGCCTTGCCGATCGGCGCGTCGATACCCATCGCATCGATCATGCGCAGCGCATTGCGGCAATCCTTGTGCGCGAGCTTCAGCATGAAACCCGGCGAGAAATCGCCCTTCAGCGGCCGCAGCGGGAACGCGACGGCGAGTTGGTTGTTCCACGCCATCGTCTTCTGCATGACCGAGGTCATCGTTTCGAGCGTCAAACCCGCCTTGATTCCGGCAGCGAGGATCTCGGCGTTCAACGCGACCAGCGTCGTCGCGAGAAGGTTGTTGGTCGCCTTCATCGCGTGGCCGTTACCCAAGGCCCCGCAATCGAAGAAATCCGTGCCCATGCAGTCGAGAATGGGGCGCACTTTCGCGACGATCGCGGGATCGCCGCCAACCATCAGCGTCAACGTGCCCGTCACCGCGTGATCGGCGGTCTTGCCGACCGGGCTATCGACCATCGCGCAGCCTTTGGCGGACAATGCCGCGCCGATCTTGCGGGTGATGTCGGGCTGGGAGCTGCTCATATCGATCATCACGAGGCCCGGCTTGGCACCCGCGACGATTCCGTCCGGCCCCAGCGCGACGCGCTCGACATCCGGCCCGTCGGGCAACATGGTGATGACGACATCGCTGACGGCCGCGACGGCGGCCGGCGACGCGGCTTTCGCCGCCCCTTGCGCCGCGAGCTTGTCCATTGCGGCGGGGCTCACGTCGAACACGGTCAGCGCGTTGCCTTTGCGCAGCACATTGGCCGCCATCGGCGCGCCCATGATCCCCAGTCCGATAAATCCGACTTTCGCCATTCGCCCCTCCCCGTTACATCGAAGCGCCGGTGCGGGTGAAACATTCCGCGCCTTCGCCGTGGATTTCGCCC
>JAIUNH010000034.1 GCA_020161965.1 Pseudomonadota bacterium | reverse complement strand
TTCGTCGAAGGCGGCGTAGCCGCGCGCGGCGAGCGCGTCGTCGAGGCCGGGTTCGGCCAACGGCGTGATCCGGAACACCGCCGGCAAACCGGCGGCCGCGTAGTCGGCTTCGGCGGCGGCGATGCGCGCGGCCGGATCGCCGTTTCCCGGCGCCACGGGATTGAGCGAGTTCGCGCGCTTGGGGTGGCCGGCGGCGAAGCGCAAGACCCAGCCGTCGCGCGTCGACGTGCGCAAGGCGGGCCAAGCGGCGAAGGCGCGGCGTTCCAGCGTTTCGATACTGCGAATGTCCATATTCGCGAATCCTCTCCGGCGATAGACTAGCAGAGTCATGACGACGAACTTGCCGCCGGAGATCGCCGCCGCGTTCGACGCCGCCAACGCGACCGCCTTGTCGGGCGATTGGCGCGCGGCGGCCGAACGCTATCGCGCTTTGATCGCCGCGGCACCGGATTTTCCGGGAGCTTACGTCAATCTCGCCTCGGTGCTGCTGGCGGGGCGCGACGCCGAAGGGGCGATGCTGGTCGCCGCGAGCGCCGCCACGCGATTCCCCGGCTTCCTGCCGATCTACGCGGTGGCGGGCGAAGCGGCGTTGCAGCTTGGCCAGCCTTTCGCCGCGTCGAACGGTTTCGCCGCCGCTTTGTCGGGCGGGGAGGACGCGAATTTGCGCGCCAAGCTCGCGCTGTCGCTGCAAGCGCAAGGCCGTGCGGCGGAGGCGGCGGCGAATTTCGCGCTCGCACGCCGCTTGGCCCCGAATGATGCGGCGATCGCCTCGGCCGCGTTGTTCTCCAGCCATTACGATCCCCAGATTTCGCCCGCCCAAGCGCTGGCCGAGGCCGCGACTTGGCCGGGACCCGCCATTCGCGCGTCGCGCCCGGCGCCGCGCGATCGCGATCCCGAACGGCGTTTGCGCGTGGCCTATGTCTCGCCCGATTTCGCCAATCATTCCTGCGCGTATTTTTTGGCGCCTTTGCTGGCGGCGCATGATCGCCAAGCAATGGAGGTGTTCGCCTATTCGGATGTCGGCGCACCCGACGGCGTGACCGCCGCGTTCAAGGCGCTGGATCTGCGTTGGCGCGACATGGCCGGCAAAAGCGACGACGCGTTCGTCGCGCAAGCGCACGAAGACGATATCGACGTGCTGGTCGATTGCGCGGGTCATACGACCGGTAATCGCCTGACGGCGTTCGCGCGCCGGCCCGCACCCGTTCAGGTCACGTGGCTGGGCTATCCCGCCAGCACGGGGCTCGATTGCTTCGACGCGAGATTCGTCGACGATGTGACCGATCCCGCCGATGCGCTGGCCAGCGAGAATTTGCTGCGCGTGCCGGGCGGGTTCCTCGCCTATCTGCCGCCGCCTTTCGCGCCCGCGCCGGGGCCGCCGCCTTTCGAAGCGGCGGGACGCATCACTTTCGGCTCGTTCAACAACCTGCCCAAGATCACGCCGCGAATCGTGGCGATGTGGGCGCAGGTCTTGCGCGCGGTGCCGGATTCCCGGCTGATCGTAAAAGCCAAAGGACTGGACGAGAACGCGACGCGCGAACGCTACGCGGCGATGTTCCAGGCGCATGGGATTGATGGCGCGCGCGTCGAATTCGTCGGCTTCGTCGGCGATATCGCGGCGCATATCGCGCGCTATCGCATGGTCGACGTGGCGCTCGATACATTTCCTTACAACGGCACGACGACGACTTGCGAGGCGCTGTGGATGGGCGTGCCGGTGGTGACGCTGGCGGGCGACCGCCATGCCGCCCGGGTGGGGGCGTCGCTGCTCGATCGGGTCGGCTTGGGCGCGCTTGTGGCCGTCGATCCGGCCGATTTCGCGCGGATTGCCGCCGGTCTTGCGGGCGACCGCGCGCGGCTCGCCGACTTGCGCGGGAATTTGCGCGCGCGCATGACGGCCTCGCCGCTGTGCGACGGGCGGCGCCTGGCGCGCGAATTCGAGGCGGCCTATCGCGGCTTGTGGCGGCGGGTTGTCAGCGCGGACGGGATGCTATAATCCCCCGGTTGGCGCCATCGCCGAGGAGTCCCCATGCCGCTCGTTCTTCGTCTCAATCCCGCCGAAAAGATCATCATCAACGGGGTGGTGATCGAGAACACCGGCGGTCTGGCCATGCTCGCGATCCGCAATCGCGGCAATATCTTGCGCCAAAAAGATATTCTTCAATTGGACGAAGCCGCGACGCCGGCTTTGCGCGTCTATTACACGCTGCAATGCCTCTATCTCTTCCCGGACGAGATCAAGGCCTATTCCGAAGCGCTGCACCAGTTCATGAACGATTTCGAACAGGCGGCGCCCGCTTCGAAGCCGATCATCGACGCGCTGCGCGCCCGGGTGGAAAAGGGCGAGCTTTACCCCGGCCTCAAAGACGCCAAGCGCCTGATCAAGTTCGAATGGGACCTTGTCGGCTCGACGACCGAGAAGGGCAAGACGCTGCTGCAGGGTTCCGAGGGCAAATCCAAGCAGCGGGCGATGGCCGACGGCGAGGAAGTCGAGTAACCATATTTCCCTAAGTTATTGATTTTAAATATATACAGAAATATATTGAATTTTATCTAATTTGTTGGCACTTGCCTTGGCCGATAAACTTCGTTACATTGCCTTTGTCGATCGAGAACGATCGCGAAGGAGGATGACATGGCCGGTTCTATTTCTGGTGGAATGACCGCCGTCGTCGCCTGGAAGCAGCTCGAGAAAACGGGCGAGGCCCAGCGCGCACGATGGGAAAAGCAGCCGTCGATTCAGCGGGAGATCGAGTACGTCAAAGCCTTCGCCGCGAAGGTGAAGGATGTCGATCAGCTGCTGAACGATCGCCGATTCATGAATTTCGCGCTTTCCGCGTTCCAGCTGGAAAGCGAAGTCGACAAGAAGGGCCTGCTGCGCAAGGTCCTGACGTCGGATCTGGGCAATATCGATTCCTACGCGAACCGGATGAACGATCCCCGGTTCGTCGAATTGACGCAGCGCCTCGATCTCAAAAACATGGGCGTGAAGAACGTGAAGGACGAGGCGGTCATCAACTCGTTGGTCACGCGCTACATGAAGAACGAATTCGACAAGGCCCAGGGCAACGCCACGCCGGGCTTGCGCGAAGCGATCTATTTCAAGGAAAACGCGGGCACGGTCAAAAGCCCGTGGGACGTGCTCGGCAACAAGATCCTGCGCGAAGTCGTGACCAAGGCCTTCGACATCCCGCGGGAATTCGCGGTGCAGGGCGTCGAAGCCCAGGCCACGGCGCTGGCCCGCAAGGTCGACATTACGAAGCTCAAGGATCCGAAATTCGTCGATCGGGTCATCCAGACCTATCTGATGAAGGTCGATCAGGAGACGTCGCAGGCCAACGGTATGGGCGCCAACATGTACGCCGGGCTGCTGACGCCGCTGATGGATGGCGGCAACGGGGTTCTCGACCTGCTGCAAGGGCTCGCCCGCCGCTGAACTTGACCGCCCGTGGTAGAATTCTCCGATTCGCACCACGGGGCCGGACGGTTGCGTCCGGTCCAAAGGGGATATGCCGATGTCCGATGAAGCCTTTAACGTCGCAAGTACCGACCAGGAACGCCTGGCGGCGCTGAAAGTCGTCGCCGACGCGCTGGAAGAAGGCATGCGCCAAGGCATGGGCCGCGACACGCTGAGTGTGGCGTGCTTCACCGTCATCCTGCAGATGCTGGTCGAAGTCTATGGCCGCGACGCCGTCCGCGTCGTGCTGCGCGACATGAACGACCGCGTCGGGGCCGGCGAATTCGGCTGAGCCGTTTCGCCCGGGCTTTTCCCGTTCAGGCTTTCCGCGCCCAGGCGATCGCGCCGGGAACGGCCGCACCGCTTTCGCTGCGGGTCGATTGCGGTTCGATCGCGATTTCCGCGAAACCCGTCGCGCGCAACATCGCGGACAATGTTTCCGCCGCATGGGCGTAGCGCCCCGACGGCCGCACGCGCCAGGTTTCGCTCGGCCGCGCATCGATCAATCGCTCGACGCTGAAGGCGAGGCCGCCGCCGGCTTTCAACGCCGCCGCCGCCGCCGCGAGCACCTCCGCCAAATCGCCGAAATAGCAAAGCACGTCGGCCGCGACGATCAGGTCGTAGGCGCCTTCATGCGCTTTCAGATCGGCGATCAATTCGCCGACGCGAAGCCCGTCGTAGAGGTTGCGTTCTTGCGCGCGCGCGACCATGCCGCCCGACAGATCCACGCCGTCGAGAACCGTCGCGCGGGCGCGCAGCATCGGTGCGGCGAGGCCCGTCCCGCAACCCGCATCGAGCGCGCGGCCGACCGGCAAGGGTTGCTTCAAATGCCGGGCGAGCAATTCGTCGAGCACTTGCGGCGCACGATAATCGAGCTTGGCGAGTGTCGCCTCGAAAGTAGGGGCGAACATGTCGAACGCGTCGCGGACATAGGCGTCGGGTGCCCGCGTCGCGACATCGCCGCCGGCGAGCGCGCTGGCGATATGCCGCGCGGTCGCGCTGTCGGGATACGCTTGGGCCCATTGGCGCGCCAGCGTCGCGGCCTTCGTGCCTTGGCCGGCGCGTTGGAGCGCGTAAAGCGCGGTGCCGTAATTGGAATGCGCTTCGCGATGATGCGGGTTTGCCGCGATCGCCGCTTCGTATTCGCTTAACGCTTCGTCGATGCGCCCCTGGCGCTGGAGAAGATTGCCGAGATTGTTGCGCGCCTCGGCCGAGCCCGGGGCAAGCCTCAACGCGTTGCGGTAATCGCTTTCGGCGTTCGCGTCGTCGCCCGACGCGGCGCGCGCGGCCGCGCGATTGATCCAGCCCGGCACATGCGTGGCATCGGCGGCGATCGCGGCCGCCGCCGCATCGCGCGCTGCGTCGTAGGATTTCGCGTCGAGCAGGATCGCGGCGCGATTGGCGTGGAAGGCCGCGTTGCGGGGCAACACCGCGCATGCGCGCGCGGCGAGATCGAGCGCTTCGTCGATCCGTCCGAGGGCGCGCAAGGCCTGCGCGCCCAAATTCAGCGCATCCGGATGATCGGGGAATTGCGCCAGCACGGCGCGATATTCCGTAAGTGCGCCGGCCGCGTCGCCCGCCTGGTGTTTGGCGAGGCCCGCGAGCATCGTCGCATGGAGAATCGCAGGATCGGTCATCGACGGAAAAACGGGGCCTGGAATCAAAACGGCGCCGGCATGTCCGGAAAGATCCGGTGCGCGCGGCGCCGTCGAAAGGCGTATGGCGTGGCGTCGCCGATCAGGTGGTGCCGCGCAATCCGTCCATCACGTGCTTGTTGATGGCGATCAGCATGTCGAGATCGCCGTCCGTATGCCCGTTGATGATCATGTCGGAGTTCTTGTTCACATAAGCCGCCAGATTGATCAGGAGCACTTTCAGCTCCTTCGGCAGCTTGTTGCGATCGTCCGACACGTCGTTGACGAAGGCGTTCCAAACGTCGCGATTATGGAAGATCGCGTCGCAGACTTGGCCGACCGATTGCGGGTCGAGTTGCTGGACGACGGACTTCGCGTCGTTGAGCTTCTTGGTGACCAAGGTCAACAAGCGGTACTCGCGGTCGCGATCGTTTTCGCCGGGTTTTTGCGCGGGCTCTGTCACGGGGCCTCCCTCGGGCGTTGAGTCGCCCGAATCGACAATTCCTTCGATCTTTTACCCTGTTAGGGGGAGTCGCGCCAAGTTCTGCCATGCGTCCGTGGAGAAATTGGACGCGATACCCGTTCCGGACGCCGCAAAAAGAACGGGGGCGGCTTTCGCCACCCCCGTCTTTGCCTCCCCGAAGGGAAGATCGCTTAGCGGAACAGGCCCAGCAGAACCGAAGGCTGCTGGTTGGCGATCGACAGCGACTGGATGCCCAGCTGTTGACGAACCTGGAGCGACTGCACCGAGGCCGAGGCCTTGCCGATATCCGCGTCGACGATAGCGCCGAGGCCGGTCGTCGTGGCATCGACCACCGAGTTCACGAAGTTCGATTGCAATTGCAGCGTGCGCGTATCGGCGGCGTTTTGGCCGAGCGAGGCCGCGACTGCGTTCGAGAAAGTGGTGAGGGAAGTCAGTGCCGCCGTGGCGGCCGTCACCGACGAGACCGACGAGGCGGCGAAGGTCGTGAAGGCCGTATGAACGGCAGATCGGCTGGTCATCGTCAGCGTCGATGCCGAGGTGTCCGCCAGGAAGGTCTTGGCCGCCGAGTTGTTCGACAGCAGGTTCACGCCGTTGTAGTTGGCTTGCGCGATGAAGTTCGAAATCTGGTTCGTCATCGCGCTGAAGTCGGCGGCGTAGATCGTACGCTGCGAGTTGCCGATGGAGCCGTCGGCCAGCTGCGTGATCTTGGCCTGGAGGTTACCGACCAGGTTCGAGATGTTGGTCAACGCGGCCTGCGTGACGGTGCCGAGGCCGACACCGTTCGCGAGCGAACCCTGCACGGCCTGGAAGGCCTGGAGGTTGCCGCGGATGCCCTGGGCAACCGAGAAGGTGGAGGCGTCGTCCTGCGCGTCCGCGACGCGGTAGCCGGTCTGCACCTGCTTGGAGGCGACGGACAAGGCCGACTGCGTGGTGCGCAACGAAGCGAGCGCAACGAGGGCGCCGACGTTGGTGTTAATCGAATTCGACATGATACGAGTTCCTTCCTTTCTAGGGTCTCTCCCGGCATTCTGCCGAGATAGCCAGCGAGCGCTTCCGGGATGGAATGCCCGCTCGCAAGAGTGACAATACGCAACGTTTTTCGATCTGCCAAGCGAAATTCTCTAAAATTAGAAGAAAAATTTTGACGAATACGCCGGGCATTCTTTATTCAATCCGGCGATAATCTTTGCCGCGGTCGGCGGCGGGGACGGGAATTGGTCCCGATACGGCGCAGCCGATCTGGTGTATGCTCAAGTAATGGAAGGGATTTCGGCGATTCTGGCGGCCGCTTCGCGCAGTCACGCGCAAGGCGATTTCGCAGATGCGGTTTCTGGTTACCGTAAACTCGTTGCGGCCGGAATCCGCGTGCCGATGTTGTTTCAAAACCTCGGCGCGGCCTGTTTCGCTTTGTCGGACTGGGAAGGGGCCCGCGACAGCTTCGCGACGGCGCTGGAAATCGCCGGCGACTCGTCCGACTCCACCAAGCTGCATCTCAATCTCGGCGAAGCGCTCGGTAAGCTCGGCGATTGGAATGCCGCGTCGCGCGAATTCGTGCGCGCGTCGCAACGCGATCCCACCGATGCGGGCGCGGTAGCACTCGCCGGTCTCGCGTTTCATCGCGCGCGCGATCTCGCCAAGGCGCAGGAATTCTATCGCGCGGCGTTGAAGCTGCTGCCCGACGACGCCGCACTCTGGAACAATCTTGGTGCCGTCGCGCAGGAAAGCGGCAATCCCGATGCGGCGATCGCTGCGTTCAAACGCGCGATCGAGATCGATCCGTCGCTTGCTTCCGCGCATGCCAATCTGGGTTCCGCACTTTCCGATACGGGCGAGCGCGAAGCCGCGCGCAATGCCTATGCGCGTGCGGTCGAACTCGATCCGGCGAATGCCGGTGCGCGATTGGGCGCTTGCTTTGCCGAATTGCCGATCCTTTACGATAGTGCGGAACAGATCGACGTCGCGCGCGACAATTACGCCGCCGCCCTCGATCGCCTGATCGCGACGAGCGACACGCAGGATCCCGCTTTCGCTGCCGCGATCGGCCAGCATCATCCGTTCTATTTGCCCTATCAGGGCCGCGACGATGCGGATTTGCAGCGCCGCTATGGGCGCTTCGCGGCGCAGGCGATGGCGAACGCCTATCCGCAATGGGCGAAGCCCGTGGCGATGCCGCCGCGCGAGCCCGACGGGCGTTTGCGCGTGGCGTTCGCGACCGCCTATTTCCGCAACCATTCGGTCTGGAAATTGTTTCGCGGCTGGATGGAAGGGCTCGATCGCAAGCGCTTCCGCTTGATGGGGTATTGGACCTCGCCCGCACCGGACGCCGAAACGCCCAATGCGCGCGCGTGCTTCGAGCGTTTCGTTGAAGGCGGGTTCGAGACGATCGCGGCGGCCCTCGAAGCCGATCGCCCGCATGTGCTGATCTATCCCGAGCTCGGCATGGACCCGATCTGCCATCGCTTGGCGTGTTTGCGCTTCGCACCCGTGCAGGCTTTTTCGTGGGGCCATCCCGAGACGACGGGTTTTCCGGCGATCGATTGGTTTCTGACCAGCGATTTGATGGAACCGCCGGGCGAGGATGCGCGCTTCACCGAGCGCGTCGAACGCCTGCCGGGGCTGTCGATCGACTACGCGCCGCCGGAGACGCGCGCGATACCCGATCCCGCCGCGTTCGGTTTGCGCAGCACGGCGACGAAATATCTCTGCTGCCAATCGATCTTCAAATATCTGCCGCAGGACGATGTGCTGCTCGCGCGCATCGCGACGCGCATCCCCCATTCGCAATTCGTGTTCGTCGGCCATCCCACATCGCCTACCCTTGCCAAGCGCTTCGCCGATCGCCTGCGTGCCGCGTTCAAGGCGAATGGTGTGGATCCCGCGCGCCATCTCGTGTTCCTGCCGTGGCTCGATCGTGCGCGTTACGCGAGCCTCAATGCGTCCTGCGATTTGTATTTGGACTCGCTGCGCTGGTCGGGCGGCAACACGGCGCTGGAAGCCTTGGCGCAAGGTGTGCCGCTGCTGACTTGGCCGGGCGACACGATGCGTTCGCGCCATAGCTACGCGATTTTGAAGCAACTCGGTCTCGAGGACGGGATCGCGACTTCGGCCGACGATTACGTCGCGCGCGCGGTACGCTTCGGGCAGGACGAAGCCGCACTCGCCGCCTATCGCGCGGCGACGCAAGCGGCTTTGCCGCATTTGTGGAACGACAAAGCGCCGGTCGAGGCCTTGGCCGCCTTCATCGAGCGCGAGGCCGCCGCCGCGCGATGAATGCCGATGCGCTTCATGCCGAAGGAACGGCCGCGCTCGCCCGGCAAGATCGCGACGGTGCGATCCTGAAATACGAAGCCGCCCTCGCACTCGATCCGCTACATCTGCCGTCGCTCGTCGATCTGGGTGTCGCCAAATACTGGCAGCGCGACTATGCGCGCGCGATCGAGTTGTTCACCGCGGCGTTGACGCAACGCCCGAACGATCGCGCCATCGCGATCAATCTCGCCCATGCGCTGGCCGACGATATGCGCCATGTCGCGGCCGAGCGTTTGTGGCGCGCGTTGATCGCCGACGATCCCAGCCTTGCCCATGCGCATTACCAGCTCGGCTCCGCGCTGATGTGGCAGATGCGCCATCGCGAAGCGCGCGAGGCGTTCCGCCGCGCGATCGATCTGTCGCAAGGCCCGGTGCGCCGCAAGATGTGGCGCGCCTATCTCAACGCTTTCCTGTACGACGACGCGGTCCATCCGCAGGAAATCCGCAGCCGCAACGCCGAGTTCGTCGCCGAATTGCCCAAGCCCGAAACGCCGGTCGTGTTCGCCAATTCGCGCGATCCCGGCCGCAAGCTGCGCATCGGTTATTCCAGCGCGGATTTCCGCGCGCATTCGGCGGCGCGCAGTTTCCGGGGGCTGTTCGAATTCCGCGACCGCGCGAATTTCGAAATCCACGTCTATTCCGAAGCGGCGGCGGAAGACAGCGTGACGAACGAATTCCGCGCACTCGCCGATGGCTGGCGCTCGACCGTCGGTCTCGACGGCGCGCAAGCCGCCGCGATGATCTGCGCCGACGGCATCGACGTGCTGGTGACGATGGCGCAGCATTTCGACGACAACCGGCTCGATATTCCGGTGATGCGCGCGGCCCCCGTGCAGATCAACGCCTTCGATGTCGCGACCAGCGGCAGCGACGTGTTCGACGCGTTCCTGGCCGAGCCGACGATGGAAGCCGCGCGCGGCGACGCGTTCACCGAACGTGTGATGCGCTCGCGCCGCGTTTATGTCCATGCTCCGCTCGAGGCCGCTCCGCCGGTCGCCGTACCGCCGAGTGCGGCGGGTGCTGCCATCGCTTTCGGTTCGGCCAACAACCCGATCAAGATATCGGGCCGCGCGATCATGCTCTGGTCGCGCGCGCTGGCCGCCGTGCCCGGATCGACGCTGCGTCTCAAATTCTATAGCGCCTATCGCGAGGAGGCGACGCGCCTTGGCCTGCTCAACCGCTTCGCGGCGCACGGGATCGGGCCGGAGCGGATCGTGTTCGAACTCGGCGGCGTGGAGACGGACGGCCATCTGCGCTTCTACGAGCGCGTCGATGTGGCGCTCGATGCGACGCCGTTCACCGGTTCGACGACGACGTTCGAGGCTTTGTGGATGGGCGTGCCGGTCGTGACGCCGCCGGGGCGCACCGTGTTGTCGCGCTGGACCGCCGGCATGCTCACGCGCGTGGGTCGCGCCGATTTGATCGCGACCAGCGACGATCATTTCGTGGCACTGGCGGCCGAGCAAGCGGCGAAGGCCAAGCATCAGGATCGTGCGGCGTTGCGCGAAGCCGTGCGCAACTCGGCCTTGTGCGATCCGCGCAAACAGGCGCGGGATTTCGAGCGCATCTATCGCGCTTTGTGGCGGCGCTATTGCGCCAAGGCCGTCGCGTGAGCGTCGCCGATATTCTGCGCGACGGCATCTCCGCGCATGGGCGCGGCGACAAACACGCGGCCTTGGCATTGTTCGCGCAAGCCGCGTCGGCGGAACCGGGCAACGCGGATGCCGCCTATCTCCACGGCTTCGTGCTGTCGGAATTGGGTCGCGACGGCGAGGCGCGCGAACCGCTCGAACGCGCCGTGGCGCTCGTGCCGGGCAACGCCGCCTATCGCGGCGCTTTGGCACTGTGCCTCAAAGGCCTCGGCCGGATCGGCGATGCGCGTGCCGAATTCGAACGCGCGCTGGCATTGGCGCCGAACGATATCGGCCTCGCGTTCAACGCTGCCAATACGCTCGACGGCGATGCGGCCGTGGCGGCGTATACGCGCGTCTTGACGCTCGACCCCGCGCATGGCGGCGCCAGGCTCAATCGCGCGAACGCCGATGCCGGGCTGGGACGTTGGCGCGAAGCCTTTGACGATTACGCGCAATTGCCCGGCGATCCACGCGCTTTGATCGGCTTGGCGGGTGCCGCACTGCATCTCGATCGTGCGCAAATGGCGCATGACGCCGCCCAAGCGGCGTTGCGTTTCGGCGACGATCCCAATGCCTGGTTCAATCTGGCCGTGGCGCTCGGCATGCTCGGCCGCACGAACGAGGCACTCGCGGCCTTCGATAAAGCCGGCGACGATCTCAAGATCGCGCCAGCGAAGGCGACGGCGTTGAACCGCGCGCATCGCTACGACGAAGCATTGACCGCGCTCGACGGCGTGGCACCCGACTTCGAGATCTGGATGGCATTGGGCAACGCGCAGGCGGGCAGAGGTTTCTATACCGCTGCCGCCGACGCTTTCGCACAGGCCGTCACCTTACGGCCTAACGATACGAATGCGGCGACCAACCGCGCCAATGCATTGCTCTATCGCGGCGAAGCGGACCAAGCTTGCACGCTGCTCGCGAAACTGCCGTCCTCGTCGAGCGCGCTTTATGCGTTGAGCTATGCCGATGCGACGACGCCGGAAGCGTTGCTCGAAGCACATCGCGAATGGGCCGCACGCTTTCCGGCCGTTGCATCGCCCGCCGTCGCCAACGCGCGTCCGCGTATCGGCTATGTCTCGGCCGATTTCTGCGCCCATTCCTGCGCGCATGTTTTGCGCGCCGTGTTGCCGCATCACGACCCTGGGAATTTCGAGATCCATGCGTTCTCGAACGTCGCGGCGGAAGACGCGGTGACGGCCGAGCTCAAAGGGCAATTCGATCATTGGCACGACATCGCCGGGCTCGACGACGATGCGGCCGCCGATCTGGTACGTCGCGCGCGCATCGATCTATTGATCGATTTGTCGGGCCATACGGCGGGGCACCGTTTGGGCGTGTTCGCGCGCAAGCCCGCACCCTTGCAGGTGACATGGCTCGGCTATCCCGCCACGACCGGCTTGGCGCAGATCGATTTCCGCGTGGTCGATCGCATCAGCGATCCCGCACCGGCGATGACCGAAGCGCCGGTGTTCGTCGACGGCGGGTTCTTGGCCTATGCGGCGCCCGCGAACGCACCCGAACCGTCGCGCATCGGGACGGGACCGGTCTTCGGCTCGTTCAACAATCTCGCTAAGCTGTCGCAAGCGACCATCGCGTTGTGGTCGAAGCTATTGCGCGCGATGCCCGATGCGAAATTGCTGCTGAAAGCGCGCAGCTTCGAAGAAGCGGCGACGCGCGACGCCATCTTGGCGAAGTTCGGCGACGTCGCATCGCGCGTGGAACTTCACGGCTGGCTGGGCAAGCATCTCGATCTCTATCGCAAGATCGACGTAGCTCTCGATCCGTTACCCTATAACGGCACGATCACGACATTCGAAGCTTTGTGGATGGGCGTGCCGGTCGTCACGCTGCCGGGCCGCACGCATGCTTCGCGCGTGGGGGCTTCGATCCTTCGTCATGCGGGTTTCGACGAGTGGATCGCGGCGGATGAAGCCGCGTTCATCGACACGGCAATGCGCTTGGCGAGAACATCACCGTCACGCGAGCAAATCCGCGCGCGTTTCGCGACCTCGTCGTTGATGGACGGCAAGCGAATCGCGCGCGCGATCGAAAAGCTTACGGACGGTCTTTGATGAAGGCGGCGGGCACGCCGCCCCAAATCTGATAAGGTGGAATTTCGCCCGACACGACCGATCCGGCGGCGATGATCGCACCTTTGCCGATCTTGGCGCCGTCGAGGATCGTGGTGTTGGCGCCGATCCACACATCGTCGCCGATCTCCACACCGCCTTTGGACGGCGCGAAGCCTTGATGGCGGATTTCGACATCGCGCCGCGCATAAGCGTGGTTCGAGGGCACGACGCAGACATGCGGGGCGAGCAGCACGTAATTGCCGAGCTTGATCCCGTTGCCGGAATAAAGCGTGCAATGCGGATTGATGTAGCAATGCTCGCCGATCGAAACGTCGCCCGACCCGCCGACCGCGCGGATCACGACGAAATCATAGATCTGGCTCTGCGCGCCGATCCGGATTTTCGTGCCGCGCGTCGAAGCATGAATGCGCGCATCGGGCGAGACATACGCCGTCGGGTCGATCGACAGCGCGTCGCTCATGTTTTGGCGCCGAGCTTCTGCAACACGAAGGGCAGCAATTCGGCGATCTGGCGGGCGTTGGGTTCGTCCAGCCAGAAATACCCGTCATAGCCGCGCTTGGGACCGTCGCTCAGCAATTCGACCTTGTCGTAGCGCTTGGCGAGGACGGCGGCTTTCGCGAAAGCGGCGTCCCAGGCGCGCGTGGACAACGAAGCCCAATGCCAGCGCATCCAATCGGCGATCCATTCGGCGACGCAATGGTCGAACACGATATCGCCGCCCTTGTCGAGTTCGGCCGCATGCAGATCGAACAACTGTAAGCGCAGTTCGGTCTGCAGATCGCGCGGCACTTCGTACATCGTTTGGAAGCCACGCGATTGGACGAGGGCGCGGCCGGGATCGGCGATTATGCGCGCCTTGCCGGCGGCGAGTTTCGTGGCGGTAGCAGCGCGGTCGATCGTCGGGGCGGCGGCGATGGCGATGATCATGTCACTTCACCCGCTTCAGGAAGCCGTGCGGCGACAGCGTCATCAGATATTTCTCCGGCAGCCGCAGATCGGGCACGAACGCATCGGTCTCGGTCAGGAATTGCTTGGCGGCGGCGAGCGGGCCTTCGTTGGGCACGGGATGGTAGCCCATCAAATCGTTCAACGAATCCTCGACGACGTAGTACGAGCCGACATTCACGAATTTGGAATAGAGCCGAATTTCCTTCAGCACATGTTCCTTTTCGTGATCGCTGTCGGCGATGACGAAGACCTTCTTGCCTTCGCAGCGCCGCGCGACCTCGTCGAGGATGCGCGCCGAGCCGCTATCGCCTTCGAGATAGGTGATGTTCCCGGCTTCGCGCGGATCATGCTTCAAATTCTTGAAGGTGATATCGATGCCGAGCACTTCGCCGTGGCCCATCAGCTTCAGGATATTGGCGAGGAACACCGAAGCCCCGCCGAACATCAGCCCGAGTTCGAGCACGATGTCGGGCTTCGTCGCGTAAAGCAGTTCCTGATAGACCCAGCAATCCTCGGGCGATTTGATGATCTGGTGGCCGAGCCAGGTTTGCTGCATCTCGGGGATGCCGTATTTATAGGCCTGGTGGACGTAGTAATAGTGATAGCGCAGATATTCGCGCACGGTCATGTTCGCCACGCGCTCCATATTCGTGCGCTTGGCGAAGATCGACGCGATCTGGCTCACATGCGGATTGTTGTAGAGGAGCTTCGGCGCCACTTGCGCCGTGCGGCAGAATTCCGCGCGCGCCGCGTCGTCATCGTCCAGGCGCCGTTCCACGAGGAACGACACATAGGCTTTGGCGATGGCGTGGTCGGTGGCGGCGGTCTCGTCGAATTTCATCTTCATCCATCCCGTTCGGCCGCGAGCGTTTGGAGCATGCCGGCCAAAAACCCGTCGAGATCGTCGTGCGTGGCGCCGGTCTCGCCCCAGCTTGTTTCCAGCGTCAAAGCGGGCGGGGCTTGGATCGGCGGCAGCGCTTCGATCGCGATGTCGCGTCCCAGCACGGTCCGGGCGATCCCGGCGACTCGGGCGGCGAATTCGCGCACATTCATCGTATCCCGGCCCACGGCGTTGCGCACACGCCAGGGTTCCGGCGGCAGCGCCAGCGTGGCGGCGGCGATCTCGCCCAAACGGCGGGATGCCAGGAAATTCCGCTGCTGCACGCCCGGCGATTTC
>JAIUNH010000033.1 GCA_020161965.1 Pseudomonadota bacterium | reverse complement strand
GTCATCGGGCAGTTCGTCGACATCGCGGGCCACGCGACCGGTAAGGGTTTCCAGGGCGTCATGAAGCGCTGGAACTTCCGCGGTCTCGAAGCCACGCACGGCGTGTCGATCAGCCATCGTAGCCACGGTTCGACGGGTCAGCGTCAGGATCCGGGCCGTACGTTCAAGGGCAAGAAGATGGCCGGCCACATGGGCACGGACCGCGCAACGGTCCAGTCGCTCAAGGTCATCGCCACCGACGCCGAGAAGGGCCTCGTGATGGTCAAGGGCGCAGTGCCCGGCCAGGCGGGTCACTGGGTGCTGGTGTCGGACGCGGTCAAGCGCAAGCTTCCCAAGGAAGCTCCGCTGCCCGCCGGCCTGCGCAAGTCCGCGGCCTGACGGTAGGGAATCGAACGATGAAGATCGCGGTCAAAAATCTCGACAACGCGCAGGCGGGCGAAATCGACCTCGCCGACGACGTGTTCGGCCTGGAGCCTCGCCAGGATATCTTGGCGCGTATGGTTCGCTGGCAGCTCGCCAAGCGCCGTGCGGGTACGCACGACACGAAGGAAATCGGCGAAATCTCCGGCACCAGCAAGCGGCCGTGGGCGCAAAAGGGCTCGGGGCGCGCGCGCCAGGGTTCGACGCGTTCGCCGCAATGGCGCCACGGCGCCGTGATCTTCGGGCCGACGCCGCGCAGCCACGCGCATGATCTGCCCAAGAAGGTGCGCAAGCTCGCCCTCAAGACGGCGCTTTCGACCAAGGCCAAGGAAGGCAAGCTGATCGTCCTCGATCAGGCGAAGCTGTCCGCCGCCAAGACGAAGGATCTGTCGGCGAAGTTCGCCAAGCTCGGCATCTCGGCGGCGCTGTTCGTCGACGGCGCCACGCTGGACGACAATTTCGCCAAGGCGGCGCGCAACATCCCGCATATCGACGTGTTGCCCGTGCAGGGCGCCAACGTCTACGACATCCTCCGTCGCGACACGCTCGTGTTGACGCGCGATGCCGTCGCCGCTTTGCAGGAGCGCCTGAAGTGAACAGACACGCCAAGCCCGGCAAATTTCCGAAGGACGCGCTGTACGGCGTGATTCTTTCGCCCGTGATCACCGAAAAGGCGACGCGCGGTTCGGAATTCAACCAGATCACCTTCAAGGTGCGTCTGGATGCGCCCAAGCCGCTGATCAAGGCGGCCGTCGAAGGCTTGTTCTCGGTCAAGGTTAAGGCCGTGAACACCGCCGTCATGAAGGGCAAGACCAAGCTTTTCCGCGGCCGCGCGGGTCTGCGTTCGGACTGGAAGAAGGCGATCATTACGCTCGCCGAAGGCCAGTCGATCGACGTGACGCAGACGATCTGACGGGGAACAGGCAACTATGGCCCTCAAATCATTCAAGCCGATCACGCCGGGTCTGCGCCAGGTCGTCCTGGTCGACAAATCCGACCTTTGGAAGGGTGCGCCGCACAAGCCGCTCGTCGAAGGTCTGTCGAAGACGGGCGGTCGCAACAATCTCGGTCGCATCACCACGCGCCATCACGGCGGCGGTGCGCGCAAGCAGTACCGGATCGTCGACTTCAAGCGCACCAAGCGCGACATCGAAGCGAAGGTCGAGCGCATCGAATACGATCCGAACCGTTCGGCGTATATCGCGCTGGTGAAGTACACGGACGGCGAGTTCGCCTACATCCTGGCGCCGCAGCGCTTGGCCCCGGGCGATGTCGTCATCGCCGGCGACAAGGCGGACATCAAGCCGGGCAATGCGCTTCCGTTGCGCAACATCCCGGTCGGCACGGTCGTGCATAACGTCGAGCTCAAGGTCGGTCGCGGCGGTCAGCTCGCGCGTTCGGCCGGCACTTACGTGCAGCTCGTCGGCAAGGACCAGGGCTACGCCATTCTGCGCCTTTCGTCGGGCGAACTGCGTAAGGTCTCGGCCGATGCCTGGGCCTCGATCGGCGCGGTGTCGAACCCCGACAATCAGAACGTCAAGATCGGCAAGGCCGGTCGCTCGCGCTGGATGGGCATCCGCCCGACGGTTCGCGGCACCGCCATGAACCCGATCGACCACCCGCACGGCGGCGGCGAAGGCCGTACGAAGGGCGGGCGCCATCCGGTTACCCCTTGGGGTAAGCCGACCAAGGGTTACAAAACCCGTCACAACAAGTCGACGGACCGTCTCATCGTCCGTCGTCGTAACGCGAAGTAAGGAGGAGAACCGTGTCGCGCTCGGTTTGGAAGGGTCCATTCGTCGATGGATACCTCCTCAAAAAAGCGGAAAAGACCCGTTCCTCGGGTCGCAACGAGATCATCAAGATCTGGTCGCGCCGCTCGACGATCATCCCGCAATTCGTGGGCCTGACCTTTGGCGTCTATAACGGGCACAAGTTCCTGCCCGTTCTGGTCACCGAGAATATGGTCGGCCACAAATTCGGCGAATTCTCTCCCACCCGCACGTTCCACGGCCACACGGCCTCGGGCGGCGACAAGTCGGCCGAGAGGAAGTAGCCATGTCGAAACCCTCTCGCCCCCGGTCGCTCAAGGAAACCGAAGCGCGCGCCATCCTGCGCACGATCCGGATTTCCCCGCGCAAGCTGAACGTGGTCGCCGAACTGATCCGTGGCAAGGCCGCGCAGACGGCGCTGGCCGAGCTCACCTTCTCGAAGCGCCGCATCGCCGGCACGGTCAAGAAGGTGCTGCAGGCCGCGATCGCCAATGCCGAGAACAACCATCAGCTCGACGTCGACCGTCTGGTCGTCGCCGAAGCGCATGTCGGCAAGTCGATCCAGATGCGGCGCTTCCACGCCCGCGGCCGCGGCCGCTCGGCGTCGATCGTCAAGCCGTACAGCCATCTCACGGTGATCGTGCGCGAGCGCGTTGCCGAAGCCAAGGCGAAGGCTGAAAAGCCCGCCAAGGCCGCCTGAGGAGTCGCCATGGGTCAGAAAATCAATCCGATCGGCCTGCGCGTCGGCATCAACCGGACCTGGGATTCCCGCTGGTTCGCTGATCGTCGCTACAGCTCGATGCTGCACGAAGATCTGCGTCTGCGCGAGTGGCTGCAGGACAAGCTGATGCAGGCCGGCGTGAGCCGCGTCGTCATCGAGCGTCCGGCGAAGAAGGCGCGCATCACGCTGTACACCGCCCGTCCGGGCGTGGTGATCGGCAAGAAGGGCGCGGATATCGAGAAGCTGCGCTCGGAAGTCGCCAAGCTCACGAAGGCCGAGGTCAGCCTCAACATCGTCGAAATCCGCAAGCCGGAAATCGACTCGCGCCTGATCGCCGAAAACATCGCCCAGCAGCTGGAGCGCCGCGTGGCCTTCCGCCGCGCGATGAAGCGTGCGGTTCAGTCGGCGATGCGTCTGGGCGCCCTCGGCATCCGGATCACCTGCGCCGGCCGTTTGGGCGGTGCGGAAATCGCCCGCGTCGAGTGGTATCGCGAAGGCCGCGTGCCGCTGCACACGCTGCGCGCCGAGATCGATTTCGGCACGGCGACGGCCAAGACGACCTACGGCACGTGCGGTGTGAAGGTTTGGGTGTTCAAGGGCGAGATCATGGCCCACGACCCGATGGCGCAGGACAAGCGCGCCATGGAACAGCAGCCCGCGCGCTAAGGATAGGACGGAAGAACCATGCTTTCCCCGAAGCGCACCAAATTCCGCAAGGCGCACAAGGGCCGTATCCACGGCAACGCCAAGGGCGGTTTCACGCTGAATTTCGGCGCCTACGGCCTCAAGGCCCTGGAACCGGAACGCGTGACCGCGCGCCAGATCGAAGCGGCCCGCCGCACGATCACGCGTCACCTGAAGCGCGCCGGCCGCGTGTGGATCCGCGTGTTCCCGGATGTGCCCGTGTCGCGCAAGCCCGCCGAAGTCCGCATGGGTTCCGGCAAGGGTTCGCCCGAGTTCTGGGTGGTCCGCATCAACCCGGGCCGCATCCTGTTCGAGATCGACGGCGTGCCGAAGAACATCGCCGAAGAGGCGTTCGTTCTGGCCGCCGCCAAGCTGCCCATCAAGACGCGCATCGTGACGCGTCTGGGCGACGAGGCCTGACCATGACGAAGCCCGCCGATTTCCGCGCCAAGACGATCGATCAGCTGAAGGATCAGCTGAGCGATCTGCGCAAAGAGCAGTTCAACCTGCGTTTCCAGAAGGCCTCCGGCCAGCTCGAGAACGTGGCGCGCGTGCGCACCGTTCGCCGCGACATCGCGCGGATCGAGACGCTGCTGGCCGAACGCGCTCGCGGCACGGCGAAAACCGCCGCGGCCAAGGCCTGAGGAAGAGGACGAGAGAAGACATGCCCCGTCGCATTCTCCAAGGCGTGTGCACCTCCGACGCGATGGACAAGACCGTCACGGTCCGTGTCGAACGCCGCGTCATGCACCCGATCTACAAGAAGTTCATCGTGCGCTCGAAGAAGTATCTGGCGCATGACGAGACGAACCGCATCAAGGAAGGCGACGTCGTGCGCATCCGCGAATGCCGGCCGCTTTCCAAGCGCAAGTGCTGGGAAGTCGTCGATGGCACCGCCGCCTGACGTCAGCATCGAAGGACTAAAACCATGATCCAGATGCGCACCAACTTGGAAGTCGCCGACAACTCGGGCGCGCGCCGCGTCCAGTGCGTCAAGGTGCTCGGCGGCTCCCAGCGCAAGACGGCTTCGATCGGCGACATCATCGTCGTGTCGGTCAAGGAAGCGATTCCGAAGGGCCGCGTGAAGAAGGGCGACGTGCACAAGGCGGTGATCGTGCGGACCTCGAAAGAGATCCGCCGCGCCGACGGCTCGTCGGTGCGCTTCGACCGCAACGCGGCCGTGCTGATCAATAAGGAAGGCGAACCCATCGGGACGCGTATCTTCGGGCCGGTAACGCGCGAGCTGCGCGGCAAGGGCTACATGAAGATCATCTCGCTGGCGCCGGAGGTGCTGTGATGAAGGTCCGTAAAGACGACGAAGTCGCCGTCCTGACCGGCCGCGAGAAGGGCAAGACGGGCAAGATCGTGAAGGTCTTCCCGGACGACGAGACGGTGCTGATTCAGGGCGTGAATATGGTCAAGCGCCATACGCGTCCGACGCAGGGCCGTCCGGGCGGGATCGTGGAAAAGGAAGCTCCGATCCACGTCTCGAACGTCGCCTTGATCGACCCCAAGGACCGTAAGCCGACGAAGGTCGGCTACAAGACCGTCGACGGCCGCAAGCTCCGCTTTGCGCGCCGCTCCGGCGAAATGATTGATCGGTGAGAGCCATGACCGTCCGTCTTCACGAAAGCTACAACACGGCCGTCCGGCCCGCGCTCATGAAAGAGTTCGGGTACAAGAGCCCCATGCAGGTTCCCAAGATCGAAAAGATCGTGGTGAACATGGGCGTGGGCGAAGCCGCGCACGACGCCAAGAAGCTCGAAGCCGCCGTCGCCGAACTTTCGGCGATCACCGGCCAGAAGCCGCAGGTCATTCGCGCGCGCAAGGCGATCGCGAACTTCAAGCTGCGTCGCGGCCTGCCGATCGGCGCGAAGGTCACCCTTCGCGGCGCGCGCATGTACGAATTCCTCGACCGTCTGGTGAACATCGCCCTGCCGCGCGTCCGCGACTTCCGCGGGTTGTCGGGCCGTTCCTTCGACGGCCGCGGCAACTACGCGCTCGGCATCAAGGAGCAGATCGTGTTCCCGGAAATCAACTACGACCGCATCGACGCGGTCCGGGGCATGGACATCATCATCGTGACGACGGCGAAGTCCAACGAGGAAGCCAAGGCGCTTCTGAAGGGCTTCAACATGCCGTTCTACAACTGACCGCCCGGAGCCTTTAAACATGGCCAAAAAGAGTTCGGTCGAGAAGAACAAGCGCCGCGAGCGCCTGGCGAAGCAATACGCCGGCAAGCGCGCGCGCCTGAAGGAAGCGGCGGCAGACGAGTCGCTGTCGGCGGAAGAGCGTTTCGAGGCGCGCATCAAGCTCGCCGAACTTCCGCGCAACTCCTCGCCGACGCGCATTCGTCTGCGTTGCGAGCTCACCGGCCGCCCGCGCGGCAACTACCGCAAGTTCAAGCTTTGCCGCATCAAGCTGCGCGAACTGGCCTCGGTCGGCCAGATCCCCGGCATGGTCAAGTCGAGCTGGTAAGAGAGAAGGAATTCGGACATGGCGATGAGCGACCCCTTGGGCGACATGCTTTCGCGCATCCGCAACGCGCAGTCGCAGCGCAGTGCGGCGGTCGACGTTCCGGCGTCGAAGTTGCGTGCCAACGTGCTCGACGTGCTGGCGCGTGAAGGTTACATCCGCGGTTATGCGTCGGTTGATGCCAAGAAGAGCGTTCCGTTCTTCTCGGTCGAGCTGAAGTACAACGAAGGCGAGCCTGTGATTAAGGAAATCGCCCGCGTGTCGAAGCCCGGCCGCCGCGTTTACGCGAAGATCAAGGATCTGCCGAAATTCTACGGCGGCCTTGGGATTTCGATCCTGTCCACGCCGCGTGGCGTGATGTCGGACGGCGAGGCCCGCGCCCAGAACGTGGGCGGCGAAGTCCTCTGCACCGTATTCTGATCGGGGAGCCGGCAACATGTCTCGTATCGGAAAAGCGCCGGTCGCCGTCCCTCAGGGCGTGACCGTCGAAGTCAAAGGCCAGAACGTCGTGGTCGCGGGCAAGGCGGGGCGCCAGTCGCTCACGCTGCATCGCGAAGTCTCGGCGAAGCTGGATGGCGGCAAGGTGATCTTCCTGCCGCTCAGCCAATCGAAGCAGGCGCGCTCCGCGTGGGGCACGTCGCGCGCGTTGGTCGCCAATATGGTCAAGGGCGCCCAGACGGGCTTCTCCCGCGATCTGGAGATCAACGGCGTCGGCTTCCGCGCCGACGTTCAGGGCAAGAACCTGGTCCTCAAGATCGGTTTCAGCCACGAAGTGATCTATCCGATCCCGGAAGGGATCACGATCAAGGTCGGCGACAAGAACGTCCTTCTGACCGTTTCCGGCGCGGATCGCCAGAAGGTCGGTCAGGTCGCTTCCGAAATCCGCGCCTTCCGCCGCCCGGAGCCCTACAAGGGCAAGGGCATCAAGTACGCGGATGAGACCATCCGCCGCAAGGAAGGCAAGAAGAAGTAAGGAACCCGCGCCATGGCGATTCAAAAAGCGAAACAGATGCATGTGCGCCGCACGGCGCGCGTGCGCTTGGCGCTCCGCCGCAAGGCTGGCGGGCGCGTGCGGTTGTCGATCTTCCGCTCGTCCAAGCACATTTACGCCCAGATCATCGACGACACGGCGGGCAAGACCCTCGCCGCGGCGTCGAGCCTGGACAAGGAATTGAAGTCCGGCGGCACGAAGGGCGCGGATCTCGCGGCGGCGAAGGCCGTGGGCGAGCTCCTGGCCAAGCGTGCGGTTGCGGCCGGCGTCAAGGAAGTCGCGTTCGACCGCGGCGGTTACCGTTATCACGGGCGCGTTCGCGCGCTTGCCGACGGGGCCCGCGAGGGCGGTTTGGCGTTCTGATCTGAATTCGAGGAAGGCACTTCATATGGCACGCAAGGGCGGAGAAGGCGGCGGCGAAGATCGGCGTCGCGGGCGCGGCGAAGGCGAAGGCCGGGGCCGGGGCCGCGATCGCGGTGGCGATCGCGCGGAGCGCGATGAGGCCGAACTGGTCGAGAAGCTGGTCGCAATCAACCGTGTCGCGAAGGTCGTGAAGGGCGGTAAGCGCTTCGGCTTCGCGGCGATCGTCGTCGTCGGCGACGGCAAGGGCAAGGTCGGGTACGGCACGGGCAAGGCCCGCGAAGTCCCGGAAGCGATCCGCAAGGCGACCGAATACGCCAAGCGCGCGATGGTTCGTGTACCCCTGCGCGAAGGCCGCACGCTGCATCACGACGTACGCGGACATTTCGGTGCCGGCAAGGTCGTGCTGCGCGCGGCCGAACCGGGTACCGGCATCATCGCCGGCGGCCCGATGCGCGCCATCTTCGAAAGCCTGGGCGTGCAGGACGTCGTCGCGAAGTCGACGGGTACCTCTAACCCGCACAACATGATCAAGGCGACGTTCGACGCCTTCACGCACATGGCGAGCCCGCGCAGCGTGGCCGCCAAGCGCGGGAAGAAGATCGGCGACATCGTCGGCCGCCGCGAAGGCGACGGCACGGCCGCCGCGGCGACCGCCTAAGAAGGATCGGAGATCACCATGGCCAAGAAAACCGTGACGATCGAACAGATAGCTTCCGTCGCCGGCCGCAAGCCGGGGCAGAAGGAAACGCTCGTGGGTCTGGGCCTCGGCAAGGTGCGCTCCAAGCGCACCCTCGAGGACACGCCCTCGGTGCGCGGCATGATCGCGAAAGTGCAGCATTTGTTGCGCGTCTCGGCCTAAAGCCGGGACGTAGCAACCCCAAAGGATCGATCCATGAAGCTCAATCAGATTCGCGACAATCGCGGCTCGCGCAAGGCGCCCAAGCGCCTCGGCCGTGGTATCGGCTCGGGCCTCGGCAAGACGTCGGGCCGCGGCGGCAAGGGCCAGACCGCGCGCTCGGGCGTTGCGCTGAACGGCTTCGAAGGCGGTCAGACCCCGATCTATCGTCGTCTGCCCAAGCGCGGCTTCACGAACGTGTTCCGCCTGCGCTACCAGGAACTGAACCTGGGCAAGCTGCAATGGGCGATCGACGAGAAGATGATCGCCGCGACCGGCACGATCGACGCCGCCGCGCTGGTGAAGGCCGGCGTGTTGCGTCGTGAGTTCGACGGCCTGCGCATCCTCGGCGGCGGCGCTGAAGACCTCAAGGCGAAGGTCAATCTGGTCGTTCACGGCATCACGGAAGTGGCGAAGGCCGCGATCGAGAAGGCCGGCGGCACGGTGACGGTCGTCGAGACCAAGCGCGAGCGCGTCGAGGCCGACAAGGCCGCGAAGAAGGAACGCCAGGCCAAGCGCAAGGCGAAGGAAGCCAAGAAGGGCGGGGCCAAGCCCGCAGCGCCGGCCGCTTGATCTGACCCTGGAAGGGCCCTTCGGGGCCCTCCATATCTTCCAGGGTTGAGATTTCGAGGATCGGAGAGCGGTACAGATGGCATCGGCGGCCGAACAGCTAGCGCAATCGTTGAACTGGGGCGCCTTCGCGAAAGCGACGGACCTCAAAAAGCGTCTGTGGTTCACGCTCGGCGCGCTGATCGTCTACCGGATCGGCACCTATATTCCGCTGCCGGGCATCGACCCGCAGATCCTGCGCGAGATTTTCGAATCCCAGCGCGGCGGCATCCTGGGCATGTTCGACATGTTCTCGGGCGGCGCCCTCGGGCGCATGACGCTGTTCGCGCTCAACATCATGCCGTACATCACGGCGTCGATCATCATTCAGCTGATGACCGCCGTGTCGCCGCAGCTCGAAACCCTCAAGAAAGAGGGCGAGTCGGGCCGCAAGATGCTGAACCAGTACACGCGTTACCTGACGCTGCTGCTCGCCGTGTTCCAATCCTTCGGCATCGCCGTCGGCTTGGAGGGCATGCAAGGCGGCTCGGGCGGTGCTGTCATCGATCCGGGCTGGTTCTTCCGTTTCACCTGCGTCGTCACGCTGACCGGCGGCACGATGTTCCTGATGTGGCTGGGCGAGCAGATCACCCAGCGCGGTATCGGCAACGGGATCTCGCTGATCATCTTCGCGGGCATCGTCGCGAACCTGCCGACCGCTTTGGGCGCCACGCTCGAAATGGGCCGCACCGGCGCGCTGTCGACCTTCGTGATCCTGATCCTGCTGGTCATGTCGGTGCTGGTCGTCATGGCGATCGTGTTCATCGAACGCGCGCAGCGCCGCATCGTCGTGCAGTATCCCAAGCGTCAGGTCGGCAACAAGATGTTCGGCGGCGAGTCGTCGCATCTGCCGCTGAAGCTCAACACCTCGGGCGTCATTCCGCCGATCTTCGCGTCGTCGCTGCTGCTGCTGCCGCTGACCTTCGTGAATTTCAACCAGAACAACGAAATCGCGTGGCTGACTTGGCTCACCACGCATCTGTCGCATGGCCAGCCGCTCTATATCGCGCTGTATATCGGCATGATCGTGTTCTTCGCGTTCTTCTACACCGCCGTCGTCTTCAACCCGGCCGAGACGGCCGACAATCTGAAGAAGCATGGCGGCTTCGTGCCCGGCATCCGTCCGGGCAAGAACACGGCCGATTATCTCGACTTCGTGCTCACGCGCCTCACGGTGCTGGGGGCGGCCTATCTCGCCGCGATCTGCGTGCTGCCGGAAATCCTGATCAGCCAGTACTCGGTGCCGTTCTACTTCGGCGGCACGTCGCTGCTGATCGTCGTGTCGGTGACGATGGATACGGTGGCGCAGGTGCATTCGCATCTGCTCGCCCACCAGTACGAGGGACTCATTAAGAAGTCCAAGCTGCGCGGGAGCCGCCGCTAACGCGGCAGGAGAGGGGAGACCGTATCGTCATGAAGATCGTTCTTCTGGGGCCGCCGGGTGCGGGCAAGGGTACGCAAGCCAAGCGCATCGAGAAGGCGCTGAACGTCGTTCAGCTGTCGACCGGCGATATGCTGCGCGCGGCCGTCGCCGCGGGTACCGATGTCGGCAAGCGCGCCAAGGCTGTGATGGAAGCGGGCAAGCTCGTTTCCGACGATATCCTGATCGCGATGATCGAAGCGCGTATCGCCGAGCCGGACTGCAAGAACGGTTTCATCCTCGACGGTTTTCCGCGCACGGTCGCGCAAGCCCAAGCGCTCGATGCCATGCTGAAGGGCAAGGGCACGAAGCTCGACTCGGTGATCGAACTCGCGGTCGACGACGCGGCTTTGGTCGCGCGTATCTCGGGCCGTTATTCCTGCGGCGCTTGCGGCGCCGTCTATCACGACCAGACCAAGCCTTCGAAGGCCGAAGGCGTGTGCGATGCTTGCGGCTCGACCAAGATCGTCCGTCGTCCGGACGACAAGGCCGACACCGTTGCCGCGCGCCTCAAGGCCTATCACGACCAGACCGCGCCGATCATCCCGTATTACCGCGAGCAAGGCGTGCTCAAGACGGTCGATGGGATGGCCGATATGGACCAGGTCACCAAGGCGTTGGGCAAGATTCTCGGCCGGGAGGTTCCGGCCGTTTAAAACGGGCCCGAAAAGGCCCGGATTATACGAGATTCCGACGGTTGACTCAGGGGGGCGGATTCATATAATCCCCCGCTCCCGACGACCGGTGGTTAGGGCGGGCGCGAAGCTATTGTCTTCGCGCCTTTCCGTTCGCCGAGACGCCGGAACCGAATTTCCGGCTCGTATCAAGGCGATACGGCCCGAGACGAGAGGTTAGGCAATTGGGCCGCCGGCCCCGAACCCCGAATGGGCGGGGGTGCGGGCGGCCTCGAAAGAAACCAGCGGCGTCCAAGTCGGACGTCGAGACGAAGGAGAGAAGATCGTGGCGCGTATCGCTGGCGTCAATATCCCCACGGGCAAGCGCGTTGTCATCGCGCTGCGCTACATTTACGGCATCGGGCCGAACAATGCGGCCGAGATCTGCAAGAAGATCGGCATTCCCGACGCCAAGCGCGTGAACCAGCTTTCCGACGAGGAAGTGCTGAAGATCCGCGAATACATCGATCGCGAGCACCGGGTCGAAGGCGACCTGCGCCGCGAAATCGCGTTGAACATCAAGCGGCTCATGGACATGGGTGCGTATCGCGGCCTGCGTCATCGCAAGGGCCTGCCGGTCCGCGGCCAGCGCACGCACACCAACGCGCGCACCCGCAAGGGCAAGGCCCGTCCGATCGCCGGCAAGAAGATCGCGACGAAGAAGTAATCCCGTTTTCCGGACCCCGAAGGACCGATATCCATGGCCGAGAAGAAAGCCGCAGGCGCCGCGCGTACCCGCCGCCGCGAGCGCAAAAACATCACGTCGGGCGTCGCCCACGTGAACGCGTCGTTCAACAACACGATGATCACGATCACCGACGCGCAAGGCAACACGATCTCGTGGTCGTCGGCCGGCACGCAAGGCTTCAAGGGCAGCCGCAAGTCGACTCCCTACGCCGCGCAGATGGCCGCCGAAGACGCCGGCAAGAAGGCGATGGAACACGGCATGCGCACGCTGGAAGTCGAAGTGAAGGGTCCGGGTGCGGGTCGCGAATCGGCTTTGCGCGCGCTGCAGTCCGTCGGGTTCCAGATCACGTCGATCCGCGACGTGACGACGATCCCGCATAACGGCTGCCGTCCGCCCAAGCGCCGCCGCGTCTGACGCTTCGCCGCGTCGGGTCTCGTAACGACGATTTCGCGGTTGCGCGTTTTCCCTTCGCGGAGAATGCGCCGCCGCCTCCGACCGAAAGGTAGGAACACGTGTTGCAGAAGAACTGGAAAGAACTGATCAAGCCGCAGAAGCTCGACATCGAGCCGGGCGACGACCCGAAGCGCGAAGCGACCGTCGTCGCCGAGCCGCTGGAGCGCGGCTTCGGCCTGACGCTGGGCAACGCGCTGCGTCGCGTGCTGCTGTCGTCGCTGCAGGGTGCGGCGATCACCACGATCAAGATCGACGGCGTGCTGCACGAATTCTCGTCGGTGCCGGGCGTTCGCGAAGACGTGACCGACATCGTGCTGAACGTGAAGACCATCGGTCTGCGTATGCACGGCGAAGGGCCGAAGCGCATTCAGCTGAAGGCCACGGGCCCCGGCGAAGTCCGCGCGGGCCAGATCGAAGCGGGCCACGACATTGAGGTGATGAACCCCGACCTCGTGATCTGCACGCTCGACGACGGCGCGAAGCTGAACATGGAAATGACTGTCGAGACGGGCAAGGGCTACGTCGCCGGCTCGACCAGCCGCATGCCGGACGCGCCGATCGGCGTCATCCCGGTCGATGCGCTGTTCAGCCCCGTCCGCAAGGTCTCCTACAAGATCGACAACACCCGCGTCGGCCAAGTCACCGACTACGACAAGTTGTCGATGAAGGTCGAGACCAACGGCGCCGTGACGCCGGAAGACGCCGTGGCCCTCGCCGCGCGCATCCTCCAGGACCAGCTGCAGCTGTTCATCAACTTCGAGGAGCCGACCGCCGAGCGCGCCGAAGAGCGCGTGGGCGATCTGCCGTTCAACAAGAACCTGCTCCTCAAGGTCGACGAGCTCGAGCTGTCGGTCCGTTCGGCCAACTGCCTCAAGAACGACAACATCATCTATATCGGCGATCTGGTCCAAAAGACCGAAGCCGAGATGCTGCGCACGCCGAATTTCGGCCGCAAATCGCTCAACGAGATCAAGGAAGTTCTCTCGCAGATGGGCCTGCATCTGGGCATGCAGATCCCCGGCTGGCCGCCCGAGAACATCGAGGATCTCGCCAAGAAACTCGAAGAGCCGTACTGAGCGGCGCTTCCTAAGGAGTAAGTTCCCATGCGTCACGGAGCCGCGGGCCGCAAGATCGGCCGCACCTCGACCCACCGCCAGGCGACCCTCGCCAATTTGGCGGCGTCGCTCATCGTCCACGAGCAGATCAAGACGACTCTCTCGAAGGCGAAAGAGCTCAAGCCCTATGTCGAGAAGCTGATCACGCTCGGCAAGAAGGGCGGCCTCGCCAATCGCCGCGCCGCGATCGCGACGCTGCAGGACACGGATGTCGCCGAGAAGGTCTTCACCTCGCTCGCCGAGCGTTACAAGGCCCGCAAGGGCGGCTACACGCGCGTGCTGCGCGCGGGCATGCGCTATGGCGACGCCGCGACGATGGCGGTGATCGAGCTCGTCGACCGCGACGTCGAAGCCAAGGGCAAGGCCGACAAGGCTCGCGTCGCGGCCGAACGCGAAGCGGCCGAGAAGGCGGAGAAGGAAAGCGCGGCGGCGTAAGCCTCTGTCTCCTTCGCTTCAAGTTACGAACGGCGCCGGCACAACCGGCGCCGTTTTGTTTTGGGGCCCGGCCTCAAGCCGGCGTGTCGGACAGCTTCACCGCGATGCGTTCGTTGTCCGATCGGACCACCATGAAATCGACGCGCGTATCGGCGCTGGGGTTGCGTTCCTGGTGCGGCACGCCGGGCGTGAAATAGGCGAAGTCGCCGGGGGCCAATTCGGCCGAATGCTCGAAGCTTTCGCCCCATTTCACGTCCATGCGGCCCGACGTAATGCCGATCGCGATTTCGTGGCGGCCGTGATGATGGGGTGGAATGACCCCGCCGGGTTTGAGCGACACGGCCCCCATCCAGACGGCGCCGTTGCCACCGCCCGTACCGGCGAATTCGAAGATCGTTGCGCGATCTGGCGCCACCGGATCATGGCGCTTCGCATCCAACGCGGCGCCGCGCATGATTTTGACGCCGTTCGTCCAATCCTGGGCCATCTCTCCCCCTCTGTCCTTACAGGAAAGAATGGGGTGCCCTGGCCCCGGCGGCAAGATGCCGCCGTACTTGCCCCCGAGGGCCGAGTGCGAAAGAATCAACCCATGCGCGCCGTATTGTCCCTGATCCTGCTTTTGACCGCCTTGGCCGCCGTCCCGGCCTTTGCCCAGACCCGCGTGCCCGACAGCCGCGAGCAGGTCACGCTGTCCTTCGCGCCCGTCGTGAAGCGCGCGGCCCCCGCCGTGGTCAACGTCACCACGCGCCGGGTGCAGCAGACGCTGCCGTCGCCCTTGTTGCAGGACCCGATGTTCCGCCGTTTCTTCGGCGATCAGTTTCGGGGCATGGGGCAACGCGTGCAAAGCTCGCTCGGGTCGGGCGTGATCGTCGATCCGTCGGGGCTGATCGTCACCAATTTCCACGTCATCCGGGGGGCGGAGGAAATCGTCGTCAGCCTCGCCGACCGGCGCGAATTCGAAGCGACCGTCGCGGGCGCGGACGAGCGCACGGACCTCGCCGTGCTGCGCATCGATCCGAAGGGCGAGGCGCTGCCGCATCTCGAATTGCGCGATTCCGACGATCTGGAAGTCGGCGATCTGGTGCTGGCCATCGGCAATCCGTTCGGCGTAGGGCAGACCGTGACGCAAGGCATCGTCTCGGCCGTCGCGCGCACCATGGCGGGGATCGCGGATTTTCGTTTCTTCATCCAGACCGATGCCGCGATCAATCCCGGCAATTCCGGCGGCGCGCTGGTCGCGATGGACGGGCGCGTGGTCGGCATCAACACCGCGATTTATTCGCGCGACGGCGGCTCGAACGGTATCGGCTTCGCGATCCCATCGAACATGGTGCAGACGGTCGTCGCCAGCGCCAAAGGCGGCGGGCGTTTGGTGCGCGCGTGGCTGGGGGCCAGC